>CADBRB010000131.1 GCA_902796955.1 uncultured Ruminococcus sp. | reverse complement strand
GAGCGAATCCGGTGTTGACGGAACAGTAGATCCGCCGGTAGGTGAATAAGTATTATAATGAGCCGAGTACAGAATATGTACTCGGCTTTTTTGTTGTTTATTGCAAATCTTTATATATCAGCGTCTTGTGCTGTCAGCTTTTTCTGGCTGAATTTCCGCAGCCGCAACCGCAGCCGCCGTTATCATCCGAATTTAAATCCGATGCGCGCGGCGGGAAAAATTCGTCTGTGGGGAAATCAATTCTGCTGAACATCTCGCACGGGTCATCAGACGATGTTACACATTCCTTTTCGGGTATACAGAAATCATATGTCGGTATGAGCATCTGCACACTGCGTTCAATCTGAACTATAGTAAATATACCTACTGATACCAAAACCGATTTTTCACCTACATTTGCAGGGAACACATCGCCGTAGCGTTTGGCTATGGAATCGGGTATTCTGCATACAGGTATGCAGGGCTGGATTCTTTCACAAAGCTTAGCCGAGAGCGCAATGGGGCTTGCTACCTGCACGCTGGCTCTGGGAAGATTTCTGACCGGGCTGTTCTGTATGTCGGGGTCATCAAGTGTAAAATCCGATGTGAATATCTTCACATTACCCTCACTGCCGTACAGTATGACCTTTTTGCTGAATACGGACAAACCGCAAACAGTTACGGGCATGGCCGCAGGCGCTAAAAATACATCGAGTGAAATATCAAAGAAAAACGTCATGTCTACAGAGTAAAAGCCTCTGTGGAACGGAACAGGCTCCAAGTCTACATACACTGTAAGTACCTCTGCGTCACGTATGCGCACGTTGACGGCTTTATCTATCATACGCTGACCTGCCTCGGTAAAATAAACCGACATATCTTCAAGACAATCCTTATCTCCGCATGAGTCATATACTCTGTAAGCATCTATACAAACTGCTTCTTTAAAGCAACGGTTTTCCACACGGGCTTCCGCTGCCGGTGTTTCTATCGGCATTTGAAAATCAAAAGCTTCTGCCATAATATTATACCTCCGTAAAAAGTTTTCCGATTTATAATAATTATCATTAAAACGGTTTAAACAGGTGTTGCGGAAAATTTTGCAAAACGAGGACGACAACAAAGTTATGCGGAATTTAACGTAACAGATGTTAGTCTGTTTTATTGAGAATTAGTATTATTCGGACTATTACGGACTTTTATATATGTAAAAGTCACGTAACTTAGTATATATTATGAAAGAAGCTTTTTTCTTGTTACATGAGAGATATAATGCAATAGATTAAATCCGTATAATATAATCGCCTCACCATGAGGTGCTCACGGTACGGAGCTTTTATACATCTATATCGCTCAAACTTTAAAAAGGCAGGAGAAATCCTCTGCTATATAAAATTTTGAATTAGTTCGCTTATGCAACGCAAGCATTATATACGGCATTGAATATATCGTCAGGTATTTTTTCGACACAATTCCAGCCGCCGTATGGCGGCGTGTATGCCACATAACCTTCGTCAAGCATTTGCAGACTAACAATCATTCCGTCATCTAATGTAAGAATAAGATGCAGACGTTTTTGTGTATTGTAAATCGAACCGACAGATGACGAGCCTTCGGAGGACAATGTGTCCATAAACTCCGCTTCACAAAGAGCATCTATGAACGATTCCAATACGGACGGCTCAATATTCGCCATTTGTATATTACCTCTGGCATAGTTCCAATCATCATGGTCCTGCCACTCAACAGATACTATTCTGCCCTTTAAATGCAATCTGTCCTCGTATAAATCCTTGCCGTAAGTAACACCTATGCCGTTGAGCCTGTCCATTACCTCTATCCACAGATGTGTTTTGCCGTCGTCATCAGTGTATTCGTTTCTCATGCAAATTCTGAAGCTTGTATCATAGCCCTTTACGGCATAGATTTCCCCATCATACGTGGATGCAAACTCCTTTGAGTATTCATCCTGACTTGACCATTCGTCAATCGTACCCTTTGCGTGACCAAGATATTCTCCGACAATCGAATCCATCCTCCATGCATCATCACCGTAATACGAACACCCGGACTGAGTGTATATATTTCCCTTGTATACCACACAACCGATCATATCGGCAATCCCATCGTTACTCTCAGGAAGCTTTATCGCAGGTATCTTTATTTTTGCGTCTGCGTATCCTTCCGCCTCACTGCCGGCACTCGTCGGAGAGTTTGACGCCGATACCTCATGATTATCCGATTGTACAGGCTCGGTCAACGGCTGTACCGCAGACCCGGCATCATAATCCAGCTCTGCCACAGGTACCGGTTTATTAAAAAATCCCCCTGCAAAGGCGGCAACCGCAACCAAACATATGCAAGCCGCAAGCGCTCCCCACCTAATCCAAGACTTTTGCTTATGTTCACGCATTGCGCCGGCAATATATTTTTCATCTATTCCGCCTGCGGCGTCTAATAATTCATAGTCCTTCATACTGTGTAACCTTCTTTCTCTAAATATGTGCGAAGCTCCTCTCTCATACGGAAAAGCATCGTTTTTACCTTGCTTTGGGAAAAGCCATACCTTTTGCATATCTCTGATATCGAATCGAAAAACCAGTATCTTCTCACGAACACATCACACTGCATTTGCGTGCAATTACTCAAAAAACGGTTTATAATTCGACTTAGCTCTGTAGCTTCCGTCATATCCTCAATACGGTTTTTATCCGGAATACATTCCTGCATTTCCGCAGTAAGCTCGCAAAACACAGCCTGCCGTTTTGTGCTGTTATTCCTGCGGCATCTGTCAATGGCGATATGACGTATAATTCTGCCTAAAAAAGCAAACAGATATGCCTTTGGCTCGTTTGGCGGGATTAGCTCCCACGCTTTGAAATATGTATCGTTTTCACATTCCTCCGCAATCTGCGTATCTTCAAGGATACTATCGGCAATTTGTCTAAGCCTTGTGCCGTATTTTTGCGCTGTTTGAGATATCGCAGATTCGTCTTTGGATAAGTAGAGCTCTACTATTTTTTCATCCTCCACATTTATCCCTCCCTATTGATTGATACCAATCTTCGTTTGAAAACAGACAAAGGTTTATCGGGTTGATATCACACTATAGAGATTGCCTGTTTTTTATTGATACTAATTATCATTAAAACGGTTTAAACAGATGTTGCGAAAAATTTTGCTAAGCGAGGCGGAGGACGCAGGAATACTAACGTATTCCGAGGACGACAACAAAGTTATGCGAAATTTAACGAAACAGATAACGAAACAGATGTTAATCTGTTTTATTGAAAATTAGTATGATGATTGGTATAAGGCCTTCACCCAATATAGCGCATTTTTACCCGTAAAGGTTACACATAAATATAAAAACCGCCGATTTTGTTCTTATCGGCGGTTTATTATTACCATCTTATAAATCTATCCTGTCAATTATCCTGTGCAATACCGTAAATGTTTAAGTCCCATGCAGGAAAATACCTGTGCTTTCTAAGGTAAAGTCTATAGCCGGGGCAAAGCTCATGTATCAGTATGGGCAGGGTGAATATATCCTCGTTTCTATGATAAGCGGATATAAGTAATTTCGGCTTATATGCCGCAAGAGTCTGTTTGGCTCCCAAAAGCGCATTGCGCTCCTCGCCTTCCAAATCCATTTTTATATATGTAGGGATGAAGTCATATTCTTCACACAGTGCGTCCACCGTTTTAACTACGGCAACAGCCTTGCCCGATGTATCAAGGCTGGACATTCTGCCGCCCTTATCGCTGAAATAACCGTTTTTGTTTCTGTTTGAAACCGCACATTTTACCGTTGTAATAAAGGCGTGGTTGGAGCTTTCCGCATATTCGCTCAGCTTTCTGAAGGAGCGTCTGTCAGGCTCTACTGCAAGTATACTGTCGGCTTTTCCGCCCGTAAATTCAAGTAATTCTCTTACGGTATCCCCGTTATATGCGCCTAAATCCATAAAACTCTCATGTCCGCTTATTTTAAGAATATCACGGTAAGCGCCGAGCTTTTCGCTGTCAATACTCAAAATGTATTCTAACCTGCCGCTAAGCTTAAAAAGAATTACATTTTGGAACACACGCCTGGATTCATCATCGGCAAGCATTTGATAAGCTGAGTTAAGCAGGCTGTATCGGCTTTTGGCAAAGCTAATATCGAAAACATCATCGCCTGCAACCGGCACGTCCGGGTCATAAAGCTCATGCTCCGAAGCAATCTGCATTATCCTGCTCTGCACATCTTTCAGGCTTGTGGCAAAACACAGCAAAACTATAAAATCGCCGTACATTTTACATATCTCGCTGTATTTTTTCACCTCATAGCCCAAAAAGCTGTGTCCACGTACAAATTCATCGCTTGCAAAAACAGCACTTACCGCTACACCGATTGACAACAGCTTATTATAGACCTTTTCGGCACCGTTGCCCATGCCATAGAGTACAACAGGCTTATCGGTGCTTTTTAAATAATCCCATAAATCTGATTGAGGTAAATACAGGTTTTCATTCATCATAGAGTATATCTCCAAAACGGTAGTAGTTGTGGCGTTGAACAATTTGCATTATTGCAGCATATGAAACACCGTTGATTTATTTATTGCTCAAGCTGTACAAAAGCGGTTAAAGGCAAACGACAGTTCTGTGTTAAATAAAGCGGCTTCTGCTCACATACAGAACAAATGACACTATTCAACAGATTTAAGTGATTCTATCATGTCTATTTTCTTCATCTTGAAATACATTATCCAGTTGACAAAGAACGCAAACAAAGCCGTAAGTAAAACTGCATAGATGTACGTAGTGTAGAAAATCTCTCTGCCGAACATAAACATATCCACCTCTACGGTAGAAACAATAAATCTGCACAAAAATACACCTGCAAGTAACCCGAAGAGCGTACCGGTAACTGTCATTATAATGCTCTCGCGGTAAATATAGAATGAGATTTCACGGTTATAAAAGCCTAAAACCTTCAGGGTTGCAAGCTCTCGCATTCGCTCCGAGATATTTATGTTGGTAAGATTGTAAAGCACCACAAACGCAAGCATAGCGGCACAAAGTATCATAACCACTATTACTTTGTTGAGATTTGCTATCATACCGGAAAAATTCTCTACCGTATTGTGAGTAAACTGTACGGATATTACATCATCCCGCATTATCCATTCTTCGGCAAATTCATCGCATTCTCTGTCGGGTATATTCTCTTTAACACCCGATACAACGGTATTATATAGAGGCTCTTTACCGTAAAGCTGTTTGTAGTAATCCGGAGAAATATAGATGTAATTGTAGATATAGTTCTCGCAAATCGCATCTATAGTAACAGTATAGCTCTTATCGCCGTCGTTATATGTGACTTCATCACCGACGGATATATCAAACAACGATGAAACCTTTTCTGTAATAACCGCACGGCATTTTTCAAAATCTATCTTCTTTCCGCTCACTCGCTCCCGCAACGAAAAAATACTCTTGAATGCCTCTTCGTCCTGCGGTACCTCAAGATAAAAACCGTCCAGCTTCTTATCCGGCAGTTCTATGTCTATTTGTGCCAGTGCCAGTACATTTTCAAGTCTGTAATCCTGTTTGACCTCATCTACAACAGGCAGTATTTCATCGGCTGTATGCTCATCAGTAAGCACTATTATAGTATCATACTTACTTATGTCTTCAAATTGCTTTTCGACTATTACGCCAATGGAATCCTTTAGTCCGAAGCCCGCTACGATAAGCGCAGTACAGCCGGCTACGCCTACAATGGTCATTGCAAATCTCACTTTGTATCTGAAAAGATTTCTTGCCGTAACCTTTGCGCTGAAATTTAATCTGCCCCATATGGGCTTTATGCGTTCGAGCAATATTCTTTTGCCCGGCTTTGGAGCCTTCGGACGCATAAGCGTAGCCGGGAGAATTCGCAGCTCCGTCATACATGACACCAATACTACTATAGTTGTACACAACAATGCCGCACCAATGCCCAGTATAATGCTTGATGTAGGCACAGTCAGGTTATAATTGGGAATATCGTACATTATGCCGTATGCAAAGAATACTATCCTCGGCAGAGTTGTTATGCCCACCGCTATGCCTAATACACAGCCGACCGATGCAGCTATTGCCGCATATATAAGATATTTTGCCGCAATCGCAGCAGAAGAATAACCCAAAGCTTTAAATGTGCCTATTTCTGTTCTGCGCTCATCAACCATACGCATCATTGTTGTAAGGCACACAAGTGCCGCTACAAGCAGGAAGAAAAGCGGGAATATCTCTGCTACTGACTTTATTCTGTCGGCATCCTGTATATAGTCGGTATAGCCGGGTAAATCCTCTCGTGAAAAAACGTACCATTTTAAATCGGTTAGCTTTTCAAGGGCTTTGCGAGCATCGTCAAGCTTCTTTTTGCCGTTAAGCTTTTGGCTTACAAATTCTGCAAGAGATATATCGTACTTTGTCTGCCCGTCCTGATATTCTTTGCGTGCGTCTTCAAGCTTTTTGGCACCGTCGGCTTTGGCTTTTTCAAACTTCTTTTCGGCAAGCTCAAGCTCGGCTTCTCCGGCGGTTATTTTTCTTTGAGCCTCTACAAGCTGTTTTTCTCCGTTATGCTTCTGCTCATAGTAATCCAAATTCGCCTTGTCAATCTTTTCTTTTGCTTCCTCGATTTGTCTTTCGCCGTCATCAAGCTGTGCCTGCGCCTGATTTAACTTTTCCTCGTTCTCCTCAAGCTTTTTTAAATGCTCGTCAATCTGCTTGCGCAGTCTTTCGGATTTATCGACGTCAAGCTCACTGAGCATTATCTCTAAATACGAAATAACGATTTTGCTTTGCTCGATAAGCTCCTGCGAAGCTCGTATCGTTATCTCTGCCTGAGGCTTTGTAACGTTGTAAAAGCGTTCGCTCTGCTTATCAAAATCTTTTTGCGCATTGTCTATCTGATATTTGGCTATTTCAAGCTGTTGTGCAAGCTCGGTTTTTCCGTCTTCAAGATCAAGCTTACCCTGCTCAAGCTCGGCTTTTGCCTGCTCAAGCGACTTTTTACCGTTGATAATTTCCTTTTTATATTCAGCCTCGCCGTTGCTCAGCTCTATTTTTGCCTTGTTAAGCTCATCATACGCTTCAAGAAGCTGTTTTTCACCGTCAGCTATCTTGTCATCGTATTCTTTTTGTGAATCCTCAAGCTCTTTCCATGATTTATCTATGGTTTCCTTTTGAAAAACCTTGACCTGTTCAAGCCCGATTTTTTCAAGCTTGGAGGAAATGCTCTCTATTTTATTGCCGTATTCGTCAGCAAGAATGTCCTTTTCGTTGCCTGCTGTAACCGCTGTGGCGTAAATCTCGGTATATCTCTCATAAGCAAACAGTGTGCTGTCGGCAAAAGCATAGAAGCTGATGGAGCCGTTACCTATATTTGTACTTCCACGCTGAAAAGAAACATACAGCGGCGATTTGACTATACCTACAATTTTAAGCTCTCTGTGTTTTATTATATCGTTGGTATCAATATCTCCCGACTTCTCACTGACATTGAGAGTGTCACCTATTTTTAATCCATAGTCCTCTCCTCTGCCTTCTACCGCTATTTCGTTTTCGTTTTCGGGCAAACGTCCCTCTGTGAGAGTTACTGTGTTCAGCGTTTTATTGCCCTTATACGCCTTTGGCAAAGCCATAAGCTTTACAGCATAGCTTTGACTTTCAATTTCGACTATTATATCCGAAGAATAGGACGGCATTACGCAATCAATATAGTCCTGCTTCTTTACGGCTTCTACATCATCTGCGTCAAAACCGTATGTTGACATAAGCTTTATATCCATAACGGACATATCTTCATACATATCGGCAAACGATCGCTTCATACTCGGACTTGCCGAGCTTATGCCCACATAAAAGCCTACACCGAGCGTAATTATCGCCATTATTGAGAAGAATCTGGCTTTGGTGCGCCATATCTCACGTATTGTATTTTTTCTAAGGGATGAATTCAAAAACTCACCTCATTTCTCACAAAATAAAAACTACCATTCTATATCATCAATCGGCGTTGGAGAAAGGTTGACCTCGTTGCTTACTACCTTACCGTTTTTAAGCCTTATAACTCTGTCTGCCATAGGTGTTATAGCTTGATTGTGAGTTATAAGCACTACTGTCATCTCCTCTTCGATGCAGGTGTCATAAAGAAGCTTTAATATCGCTCTGCCGGTGTTGTCATCCAGTGCGCCCGTCGGCTCGTCGCAAAGCAAGAGCTTTGGACGTTTTGCAAGCGCACGTGCAATGGCTACTCTCTGCTGCTCACCGCCAGACATTTGTGAGGGGAAATTGTTCATT
>CADBRB010000130.1 GCA_902796955.1 uncultured Ruminococcus sp. | reverse complement strand
TTTGTATTATTAACTCTATTATTTGCTTCAACTATTGCATCCGTAATGCTGTTATAGTCAATTTGCATATTGCTACACTCATTTTGTTCTTCTAACTCTTTTGCTTTCCTCTGCGCCTTTACGATTGCGTCGGCAAGCTTATCATAATCAATCTGCATATTGTTTATGACTATTGGTCTTCTGCTCATTTTCATTCTCCCTTTTCATCATTTCAAAAAATCCTACACGCACGGTTAAATGTGTGTAGGATTTTATTGTAAAAATGAAATTTTAGCCCTTAACGGCACCGCCTGTAACGCCTTCAACATAATATTTCTGCATCCATAGGAACAACGCCGTAATAGGTATTGCAATGAGCAATGCGCCCGCATAGAACTGCATAATATACGTTGAGATATACTCCTGCTGAATCATCTTGTACAGACCCATTGCAATAGTATATTTATCGTTTTCATCACGCATGATGATGCTTACAAGGATAAAGTCCGCCCACGGGCCGATAAACGATGTAAGTGCCGTATAAACAACTATCGGCTTGGACAGCGGCAAGATGATTTTCCAGAAAATCTGATTTCTGCTTGCGCCGTCAATGGTTGCCGCTTCGTCGAGCGCCCTCGGTATAGTATCAAAGAAGCCCTTTGATATAAAGTAGCCGAGTGCCGCACCCGCCGAGTAAACAATTATCAGCGATACCAGCGACTTTGTAAGACCTATCGCTTTAAGCAGATAGTAAACGGCTATCATCGTCATAAAGCCGGGGAACATTCCCAAAATCATGGCAACATTCATGATTTTCTTACGTGCCTTAAATCTCAAACGGCTGAACGTATAGCTAACCATGAGAACAGACAGTGTTGAAAGAACGCATGAACACGCCGACACGAACAAGGTGTTGAAAAACCACTTTGGATAATTGAAAAGTGTTGTTTCAGTAAACAAGGATTTAAAATTGTTGAGCGTAAAGCCCTCAAAACCGTTAGGCGGCCATACATAGCTGGGGTATACCGTTTTATCGGCCCTAAATGCACTGAGAATAAGCCAAAACAGAGGTAAAACCCATATAACTGCCATTACTGTAAGTATAATGTAGATTATCGCATTGCTTATGCCGCGTCTTAATTTATAGCTTTTTATCATGAGAATTCCTCCTCATTCTTTGCGGATTTACTCATATTGAATGTTATGAGTGAAATTGTAGCACAAAGTATAAATACCAAAATACCGATCGCTGCCGCAAGGTTATTGTCGTTTTCATTTACCGTCAGCTTATACAGCCATGTAACAAGCAGATCGGTCTGTCCCGCTTTAAACAGCTCGCTGGACTTCGGATCACCGCCCGTCAAAAGGTAAATCAAGTTAAAGTTATTGATATTGCCTACAAACTGGGTGATAAGATACGGTGTGGTAACAAACAGCATATACGGCAGAGTGATTTTTGTAAACGTCTTAAACGGACTTGCACCGTCTATTCTCGCACTCTCGTACAGCTCCTCAGGTATATTCATCAATATACCGCTTGTTATAAGGATTGTATACGGAATACCTATCCACATATTTACTACTATTACCGATATCTTTGCGCCGAGTGCAGTGCCGAGGAAGTTTATCGGTTCTGCGATTAATCCCAAATTCATCAAAACAACATTGATGATGCCTTCCTTATGGAGCATTTGCTTCATAAGAAGAAGTGTAACGAATTGCGGAACAGCAATGGCAAGAACGAACATCGTTCTGTATACTCTTTTAAATTTTATGCCTTTTTTGTTTATCATAAGAGCAACTATCATACCTACTATGTAGTTAGAGAAGGTTGCACATATAGCCCATGTGATAGTCCATTTTGTGAGCGTCCAGAATGTTTGAACATACTTTGCATTCTGATAGAATATGTTCTGGAAATTCTCAAAGCCGACCCAATCAAACAAACCAGCCTGATGATAAGAGTCAAAGTTAGTAAATGCTATGAGAATCATAAATATAAGAGGCAATATGGTAAATGCACATACGAGCATAGTCGGCAGAGAGAGAAGCGTAATGTGGAATTTGTTATCCAGCAAATCCGCTATATCCTGCTTAAAGCTGTTGGGCTTTTTGCCCTCTTTTACCATTTGCTCAACCTTATACGCAGATTTTGTATTTGATACGTACAGTGCAAGAAATACAAATGTGATTATTATTGTCATTACACCGTAAAGCAGTATGAGCATGGAGTTGTCGCCCTCTACATATATATACATCTGGCGAGCCTCGTCCCATATATTTCCGCTCTCGTGTGTTCCCAGCGTTGGCAAATCCTTTACCCATTTTGCGCCGAAGAATACAATATAAAAAATGTAAGCAACTTCCGTAATAAGATAGCATATGCCCTTGCCTATCTGCTTATGGCACGCATTGCCCAGACCCATGATAAAATATGAAAGCTTGGTTGCAATACCGCCTCTGGCAAATCTTAAGCCAAAGTTTTTAAAGCCTTTTACAACACCCTTAAAGAACTTTGCCACAGACCTTCCTATAAATAAAAAGAACGTCTTTAACGCTTGTGGTATTTTCTTAAAAAACATCTTTAGCTTATATGCTACCTTCTGAAAGAAACTCAGCTGGATATAATCTAAATAATCCATAACTTTCGCTCCTTAAAACTTAATAATAATCGCATAATTTATATAATTAAATCTATTCGGCATTGACATTGCGGCACAAGCCGTTCCTCAGTAAAACAGCCCTGATTGCGTCTGACAACGACAAAACACATGGCGTTTTGTCGTTGTCAGACGCAACTTACCGTCCGAAATATCGACCGTAACGTTGCCCTGTTACAAATTATGCTTTATGTATCCGCCCGAATAGACGATCCGGGCGGATACGATATCTACAGTTTAAATATTATAACTGTGCGTTTTCAAATACTTTCTCGATTTCTGCTTTCAAAGCGGCCTCTGACTGATCGTCGCCGTCATAAATATACTCGCCCAATGTAGCCATCGGATCCCAGAATCCGCCTGAGATGATGAGCTGCGGGATTGAATACTGCTGCTGAGCGGAAATAGCTACGAGAACAGGATCATTCTTGGAAGCGTCGCTCTCAAGAGCCTTTTTGTTTGAAGGACCGAAACCAAGCTGTTCAGCTCTTTCTATCTGGCACTTTTCACCGGAAAGATAGGTTGCAAGAGCACGTGCTGTGAGCGGATACTTTGTCTTAATATTAACGCCCATGAGCTTATAGCCGTGCATGCTTATCATTTGCTTGTCTTCGCCGTTTACATTGATAGTCGGGAGCTTTGCAACAGCAAAGTTGTCGCCTAACTTTTCTTTGATTGCAACTGCGCTCCATGTGCCTGTAACGCCTGCTGCGATATCTTCGCCTATACGTGATGTAAGAACTGTGTCATCGCCTGATACAACAGCCTTGTTTTTGTTTACGAGCTTTGAGAAAGCCTGAGCAACCGCAACTACGCTGTCCATGTCATAATTGAGTACCTGGCGCTTTTTATCAGGGGTTACGTCCAATGTCATACCGGCTGTGAAAGGAATAGTACAGGCATAGAAGCCGTCACCAAAGTTAAAGTGGAATCTTTTGCTCTCTGAACATTTTGCAAGAATGCCTTCCAATGTCTTAACATCATCCTCTGAAAGAACGCTCTTGTCATAGAAGAGGCAATAGCCGTTATCGCCTGTAATCGGATAGCCGTACATCTTCTTTGTTACGTTGCCGGATTCATCCTCAACTTCGCAGGTACCTGCGGCAACGGCGTCCTCAAGGTTTGTAGACTTGAAGTTATCTACAACAGCCTGAACTGTTATTTCCTGCAAAGCCTTTGACTGTGCGCCGAGCTTGAGCATATGGTCGGATACGAACGAGAATACGTCGGCAGCCTCATCAGGGTCATTGAGAACCTGGGCTCTTGCGTCCTTCTCTGAGCAAGCCTTAATGTCAAAATTTATAGTCTTATCCGGATATAATGCGGCAAAATCGCTGCACTGCTTGTTGAGCAGATCCAATGATTTTTCGGGACCCCATACCTTCAGGGTAACATTATCCTCTTCAAAGAGGTTCAAAAGCGGAGTTCCGTCCTCAAGTGTCTTTAATACCGGGCTTCCGCTTGCGTCGCCGCCTGCGGAGCTTGTGTCGTTACCGCCGTCACAGCCTGCAAAAGCAGCCATAACCATCATTGCGGCAAGAAGCAAGCATAAAATTTTCTTTGTTTTTACAAACATTTCAGTTTCCTTCTTTCTAAGTATTTCTTTACATGAAATGCGGCAATTTATCTTGCAATAAGTGCAACAATTACCTTCTTACTAATAATACCATAGCGACCGTTCAAAAGCAACAAATCATCATCAACTTTATCCAAATGTATAAATTTCAATAAAAAAATTGGTTAAATCCTCTATATAAAATCAAGCGATTTTAGCAATACGTAAAAAACCATTCTTTATTTTTGTTTAAATTTACCACAGACCATTTGTGCAATTTGACGGTTGAATTTTGGCGTTTTATGTATAAAAAGTACGCTTTCCTGTATTTTTTGCCGTTTTCAGGGGAATTTTTATTGTCATTTGTTTATTTTACCGAATTTTTCCGATGCTGCAATTTCTATCCCCTTTTATATATGTTTACTTTGATTTCATATAGAATATTCTCCAATCCGGGTTTATTGATACTATCTTCTAATAAAACTCATTAATACTAATTCTCAATAAAACACATTAACAACTGTTCCGTTAAATTCCGCATAACTTTGTTTTCGTCCTCGGTGCGAAGCGCACTTTAGCTTTGCGTAATCGGTTGTTGATAGAAACAAAAATATCTCATATAAGAAGTTGGTCGCAGGAAACAAAGTCGTAGCTTGCGGTTTATCTGTGTGCGAAGCGGGAGCGGAGATTCTCCGCCGCAGGAAGTTAAGTAAATATTTACAATAACTTTGTGTGTGATATGGGAGCGGAGCCTCTCCGCTGTGCGTGCAGGCACAGCCTGC
>CADBRB010000129.1 GCA_902796955.1 uncultured Ruminococcus sp. | reverse complement strand
CGAGGATGTGCCTGTGTATTCCGAGCCGGAGTACAGTTATCCCGAAAATACCAGCCATGACTATACAACATCATATGATTATCCGCACTATGACCCAGGTGAGTACAATCCTACGGATGTTGTAGCATCCTTATACGATGTAAGTACCGTTGTGGACAGCACAGAGCTTAAAGCGGACGACTGGAATATAGTGTTAGACCTTGATAATAAAAACGGCGGCAATGCCAATATGGGCTTGACAGATTTTAATTTTATTAAAAATAACAGTAATAACAGTGACGGCGGCGATGACGGCCAGTGGATTTTGTACACGGGCTACGGATTGCTTGCGCTGGGCGCATTAGGTATACTCTATGTGTTTATTTCCATAATCTACAGGATTAAGCATAAGGATGAATACGATGAGATGATCAAGCAGAGTAAATCTGAGGCTAAGGCAAAGAAAAAAGCCGATAAGCGTGCGCTTAAAGCCAGCAAATATTCGGCAGGCTGAGCGGAGAACCTCCGCCTGCACATCACACACTGACTTGTTGCAAATTGTAAACTTTATTTCCTGCGGAAAAGCTCCTTTTTTGTCCTATCAGTCACGGCGAAGGGCAGATAATTGTACACATACTTGGAACATAGAGTTGTTTTAAACGTAGAGAATGAGCCATAGGCTAATGCGATGTGTGAATGAAATTTATTTATCGAACAATAAAAATACTATAAAAACGGCTTCGTATCGGTTTTGCTGATACGAAGCCGTTTTACGTTATTTCAATTTGCTGAATCAGAGCTGCTCTTTAACGGTTTTTACGATATTATCCTTTGAAATACCGAAAATCTTCAAAAGCTCTGTTGCGGGGCCTGAGTAACCAAATCTGTCGTTAATACCGATTTTCTTAACCGGCACCGGATATTTCTCAGCTAAAACGGAGGCTACAGCCTCGCCTAAACCGCCGATTATGCTATGTTCCTCAACTGTTACGATTTTACCGGTTTCTTTGGCGGCTTTAACTATCAAATCCTCATCGAGCGGCTTAATGGTGTGAATATTTATAACTCTTGCGTTTATGCTCTCGGCTTTAAGCTCGTCGGCAGCCTTTAAAGCTTCGCCTACAGCTAAGCCTGTGGCAACAATGGTAATGTCATTACCGTCACGTAGAGTAATTCCCTTGCCGATTTCAAAATTATAGTTCTCAGGGTCATTAAAGCTTTCAATGGCAAGTCTGCCGAGCCTGATATATACGGGGCCGTAGTAATCTGCGGCGGCTTTAACTGCGGCGAGCATTTCGTAATGATCGGCAGGATTTAAAACAACCATGTTGGGTATTACACGCATAAGTGCGATATCCTCGTTACATTGGTGAGTTGCGCCGTCTTCACCTACGGAAATACCTGCATGAGAGCCGACAATTTTAACATTCAGCTTTGGATATGCGACGCTGTTGCGTACCTGCTCAAACGCACGGCCTGCGGAGAACATGGCGAATGATGCGCAAAACGGTATTTTACCGCAGGTGGCAAGTCCGGCAGATATGCCCACCATATCACACTCGGCTATGCCGCAATCTATAAAACGGTCAGGGTATGCCTTTTTAAATATGGATGTCTTTGTAGCGGCGGCAAGGTCTGCGTCAAGTACGATAACCTTGTCATTCACTTTGGCAACCTCGCACAATGCTTCGCCAAAGCTTTCTCTGGTAGCTTTTTTAACTGTAACTGACATTACTCTGCACCCTCCAATTCCTCTAATTCTGCGGTAAGCTCTTTAACTGCCTGTGCATACTGCTCGGCGTTGGGAGCAGCACCGTGCCAGCCTACCTGATTCTCCATAAATGAAACGCCCTTGCCTTTTGTAGTTCTGGCTATAATTGCAAAGGGCTTGCCCTCAGTTTTACGTGCATTTTCAAAGGCATCGGCAATCTCGTCAAAATTATGGCCGTCAATCGTCATAACCTCAAAGCCGAACGCCTCCATTTTTTTGTCTATCGGCTCAATGGAGCATACCTGTGCAACAGGCCCGTCAATTTGCAAACCGTTGCAATCAATAATAACGCACAGATTATCGAGCTTATGATGAGCCGCAAACATAGCCGCCTCCCAAACCTGACCTTCCTCTGATTCGCCATCGCCCAAAAGTGCATATACTCTGTAATCCTTATTATCCAGTTTTGCCGCAAGAGCCATGCCGCAAGCTACCGACAAGCCCTGACCCAAAGAGCCTGAGCTCATATCTATGCCGGGAGTGCCTTTCATATCGGGATGACCCTGAAGCATTGCACCCACATGCCTGAGCGACTTTAATTCCTCTGCGGGGAAATATCCTCTTAAAGCCAATGTGGAGTACAGACCCGGACAGCAATGTCCCTTTGAAAGTACGAACCTGTCCCTGTCGGGATTTTTGGGATTTTTGGGGTCTATGTTAAGCTCCTTAAAATAAAGATAGGTAAAGATGTCCGAGGCAGAAAGTGAACCGCCGGGATGACCTGATTTTGCGCTGTAAACCGCTTCTATTACACCTAAACGAACACGGCACGCAAGCTTTTTTAACTGAGTGTTGTTCATAAATTTTCCTTTCTGTGAGTTATCCCCACGGTAGATTTGCTTATATTAAGCATATATTTAAATCTTAACACGGAGTAAGCGTTTTATTTTTCTTGTACGGAATAATGGATTCTATTTTCAAGAAAAGAATCATATAGAAACCACATCCCAAAATAGTGTAAACAACTTGACAAACTGCAAAAACAGGGTATAATATAATTAAAGACAAAAAGCTAACCCGATAGACGGTTTAGCTCAAATAAGTTTATTTTGGAAATAAACCGCACATTTGGAGCTTGGGCGGTTTATTTTTTTCTGTCATCTATTTGAATGACAAGCCGTATGATATTTACGATTAATGCCGCAAATGCGATCATCTCTGCATAAGTTACCATGTGGCAT
>CADBRB010000128.1 GCA_902796955.1 uncultured Ruminococcus sp. | reverse complement strand
TTGGTTGGGTCAGGTTGAGCCAGAACAGGACAAAAAGAAAAACCCCGGAAAACCGCATGGTTCCGGGGTTTTTGGGCATTTTGAAGTATCGATCAGCGCTTGCTGAACTGCGGAGCGCGACGAGCCGCTTTGAGACCGTACTTCTTACGCTCTTTCATTCTCGGATCACGAGTAAGGAAGCCTGCTTTTTTCAGCTTCGCACGGAGTGCCTCTGAATCATACTGCAATAAAGCTCTGGATATACCGTGACGGATTGCGCCTGCCTGACCGGTTACGCCGCCGCCGGCAACTCTGCAAACAACGTCGAACTTGTCAACTGTGTCGGTAAGTACAAGAGGCTGACGAACTATCAGCTTTAAGGTTTCAAGACCGAAATAATCGTCTATATCTCTCTCGTTGATAGTTACCTTACCTGTACCCTTATATAATCTTACTCTTGCAACAGAACTCTTTCTTCTGCCTGTACCGTAAAAATATGGTGCTTTATCGTACATAATAATTTGTGCCTCCTTCCTTATTTATCCCAAACTTCGGGCTTCTGCGCCGCATGGATGTGCTCTGCACCCTCGAACAGACGAAGTCTGAGCAAAGCGGCTCTGCCGATTGTATTGTCAGGTACCATGCCCTTAACGGCAAGCTCCATAGCCTTTGTGGGCTTTGTTGCCATCAATGTGTCGTATCTTGTAGCTTTAAGATGACCGATATAACCGGTATGACGATACCAATACTTTTGTGTTGATTTTTTGCCTGTTAAAACTGCCTTTTCGCAGTTGATGATAATTACATGATCGCCGCAGTCAACGTGCGGTGTAAATGTGGGCTTGTGCTTGCCTCTGAGCAGTACGGCTGCCTGAGCTGCAACTCTGCCAAGCGGCTTGCCTGCTGCATCAAGAATATACCATTTACGCTCAACTGTGCTTTTGTTAGCCATATAAGTTGACATAATGCAATTTCCTCCTGTTAAAATAAAATTTTATTAATAAAGCATATAATGCTTTTAACTCGCAAGGAGTATAATATCATATACCCGGTTTAATGTCAACAGTTTTTTTGTCAAAATTTAATTTACGTTCGGGCAAACTCTTAAATACTCAAAAATACTCTCGATATCTCTCAAATGCTAACTTTTAATTTTTAATAAATTTTAATTTTTTACAGGAAGTTTATTGCATAATAAATTCTAAATGTTATAATATTGTTATGTGTACAAGTATGCGGAGAGTTTGCGGGATAAACTTTACGTATATAGTGCAGGAGAATTAAACAAACTTTACGGAATTAAAAAAACAATATAACCAAAAGAAAGGAAACAGAATGCTGTAAAAATACGGTAGTCTGACGGTGACGGTTATGAGCTATTATGTGGGTATAGATTTAGGCGGAACAAATATAGTTGCCGCTGTTGTTGACAGTAATTGTAATATTATAGCTAAAGCGGAATGCAAAACAAATGCTCCCCGGTCTGAAAGTGAGATTTGCGATTCTATGGCGGACGTTACGCTGAAGGCCATAAGCAATGCAGGGCTTAAAACAAGGGATATAAACTCAGTGGGTATAGGTGTTCCCGGTGCGCTTAATCCCGAAACAGGCATAGTTGAGTATTGTGTGAATTTAGGTTTTCATAATTGGAATATAACTCGCGATATGCAGCAAAGGCTCGGTATGCGCATATATATAGAAAACGACGCAAATGCGGCGGCTTACGGTGAATACCTTGCCGGTGCGCTAAAGGGTGCTAAAAATGCAATAGCTATTACTCTCGGCACGGGAGTAGGCGGAGGCATCATCATAGATGGTAATTTGTACTCAGGCAGTAATTTTGCCGGTGGTGAGCTTGGGCATATCGTTATACAGTACAAGGGTAAACAGTGCGCCTGCGGAAGAAAAGGCTGCTGGGAGAAATATGCATCTGCAACAGCTCTTATTGAGTCTACAAAGCAGGCCGTTGCCGAACACCCGGAGGAAGCGGAAAAAATACTTTCTCTTTGCGGCGGCAATGTGGATAATATCAACGGTGCAACTGCTTTTATCGCTCAAAGAGCCGGTGATAAGCTTGGCAAGGCAATCGTTGAGCAGTATATCGAATATCTTGCTTGCGGCTTGACAAATATAATCAACATATTCCAGCCCGAAATAATCTGTATAGGCGGAGGTATCAGCAAAGAGGAAGATAATCTGATAAATCCGCTGCTCAAAATTGTAGAGAGTGAAAGATACACCAAGCATAATAACTCTCAAACACAGATTTGCGTTGCGGCTCTGGGCAATGACGCCGGCATTATAGGTGCGGCTTTTCTGTTTGAACAATACTGAGCGCATAAAGGCTCAGCCAACCAAAACGGTAATGATAATACAGGCAGATTACGCAAGCACAAAATGCAAGCGTTGAAACAGATATATAATTTAATACTTAATAACGGGGTAGAGGACAGCACCTCTGCCCTGTATTACTGATAAGCCAAGCAGTAAAACTTTATTTAAAAAAGGGATGATTCGACTATGGATTTAGCATTAACGATACTGTTTTTTGCAGTGGGACTTGTACTTATAATAAAGGGCGGCGACTGGTTTGTGGATTCTGCCGCATGGATAGCCAAGGTATCGGGTATACCTGAGTTTATAATCGGCGCAACAATAGTGAGCGTTGCAACAACATTGCCGGAGCTTGTTGTTTCTATAGTGGGTACTATAGAGGGCGAGGTAGATATGGCGGTAGGCAACGCAGTTGGCTCTGTAACAGCAAATTTAGGTCTTATAATGGGCATATCAATAGTGTGCATACCTGCCGTTATAAGCAGAAAGCAGTTTGCGCTCAAGGCACTTTTAATGGTGCTGGCGGCATTAATGCTTATGCTGTTCGGTTTCAGCTCCAACATAGGAATAGTTGCGGCGATTGTTTTGATTGCCATATTTGCCGTATACGCATGGCGCAATGTAATAGACGCTAAAAGAAGCGCCGAGGAAGAGCCTATGGCAAGCGCAGATAAAAAGCAGATGCCTAAGAAGATAATGTTCTTTATAATAGGTATAGCTTGCATCGTGGGCGGCTCAAACCTGCTTATAAATTACGGAAGCAAGCTTGCCGCAATAATCGGAGTGCCTTCAGCTATAATCGGTGTTACCGTAGTGGCGATAGGTACATCCCTGCCTGAGCTTGTCACTACAATAACAGCTATCATAAAAAAAGAAGCCGATATGTCCATAGGCAACATAATTGGAGCAAATATAATAGACTTAACGCTGATTCTGCCTATATGCTCATTCATTTCCGGCGGAAATCTGCCTATAGCAAAGCAGTCGTATATGCTGGATATGCCCATATGTCTTTGTATAGCTCTTATGGGGGTAATACCTCCGCTTATAGCAAAAAGATTTCGCAGATGGCAGGGAGTTTTAATGCTGTGCAGTTATGCGGCGTATGTTGTAGCAGTTGTAATTAAATTTGCGTGATTTGTATACATATAAGCAAAACAGAAAATCAGCAAAAAACACCTAAAATGTTAATCGCATTTTAGGTGTTTTTATTTATAATCATAGTTTTAAGCACAACGCATTGTGTAACACTATTATGCAAAATATATTTTGACATAAAAAAGCCACCTTGTCAACAGCCTACAGGTGGAGTATAAGTTTCTATATATAATATCATCTTTTTTTATTCTCTTTGTAGCTGTTGCCGTAAAAAATCTCATCAAATCTTACAGCAAGTATTTCTTTGATAAGCAAAATTTCATCAGGATACAAATGCCGCTGACCGACTTCTATTTTTGCTACTGCACTGCGTGTAATATCGCACCCCATTACCTGCATCTTGGTTGCGAGAAAGTCCTGCGTGATTTTGCGTTCTTCACGTAACATCCGTATGTTTTCACCTATTTTTCTTTCGATTTCTTTATCCATAACCCATCATCCTTTGCACTTATTTTAGGAAAAATTATTGACTTTATTATATGGGCATGTTATAATTGCTTTGCACCTATATAGGTGCAAAGCAAAAAAATAAAGGGGTTGTGATCAAATATGAAAGTGATGTAAGTAACCGTCAAATTTTTGAGATTTACAGGAAACATTTTAAACAATACGGCAACAAATAGGAGGAATTAAAATGACAAATCGTAAAAATTTGCAAAAATCACTCGCCATTATTTTATCGGTAGTAATGATTCTGTCATTATTGCCTGTAATGTCGGTAAATGCAGCCTCTAAAACATACACCATAGTATATAATGCTAACGGAGGCGACGTATTTATGCCAAATACATATATGCCAAATACAATAGTTACTTATGGGGTAGAGACAAATTTACGAGCAAATAAATATAAACGCTTGGAATATTCATTCTCAGGGTGGCACGCATATCGTTCAAGCGACAAGAAGTGGTTTTGTCAAAAAAAGAATGATAGCAGTAAAACAGCTTGGCTGACAGAGAAACAACTGTCTAAAGACAATAGCTACAAGAAGTTTCTTTATTCAAATAAAGCGAAAGTTTCAAAAACTTCATCTGTAAATCATGATGTTGTTACGATGTATGCACAATGGAAAAAATTAAAGAGTATACGAAAGAGCGACCATATACACTATGCTCTTTTGATGAATGATCATGGCTGGACAGGTGTAGATATTTATTACAGCGTAACAGAAAGTTATAGTGTCAGCGGAAGTAATGTTACTTTTGAAAACAGACATCTATATGCATATGCTCTTTTTGGCAGACCGAAATGGGATAATCCATATAATTTCCAGTGTTCAAATATATGGCATGAGGACAAAAGCGGACATATTCTAAAGAAATTTAAAATGTATGATGTTGCATGTAGTATCTTTCCGGCTGTGGGAAATGCTAAAAGTATTTCAACTACGGAAACGGAAAGCTTTAAACATGTTACTTATTCAAAGGATAACAAGTATAAAGGAGCTTTTAATCTAAATATTACTGCGCAATATTGCTTAAATCCTTTTGCAAAAACAATAAAATACTCTCTAAACCGTAAATAAGGAGTATTTACTAATGCGAAGTAAAAAGTGTATTCTTGGTTTTGCTTTAATTATAGTGTTTTCAGCACTTATAAATATAAGCGATTTAGAATACCAAAATAATGATACAGACTGTCAAACCTCCGAAAACACCAATAAATCTGAGATTTCCGATATTGATTTATTAAGAAAATTAGCAGAATTAGAAAAACAATACAATGATATCAGTCTTACTCAAAATAACGATAAAACACAAAGCAGTGAAAACGATATTATAATCAACAGATATGAACTTGAATACTATGAGAATAGGGCATTGATTATGGGTGCAAATAGTGAAAAAGATGCTCACGAATCCAGTTTGCAATATTTAATTAAAAGAACTGTTTTATATAAAGCGGCAGTTGAAAAAGGATTTGAGGCTAACTTTGAAGAAGTAACAGAGTCTATTCGCAAGCAATCTGATGTATTTGAAAATGCTGAAAGCAGTGAACAATTTGATATGTATTTGAGTTTTTTGGGTCAATCCAAAGAAGAATATTGGAATAGTCAACGCAATACATTAAAAATTGATTTGACAATTTACAATTATTTATCATCCATCAAAAGAAAAATTGCAGAAGATAATAATCTAAACTATTATGACCTGAATTATATCGGTATATCTGCTGATGAAAAGAGCCAAGACTATATTGAATACAAAAAACTTGAAGATTTATGGCAAGAGTATTATGAAAATTTAGTCAATAAATTAATTGAGGGAAAAAACATAATAATTACTGAATAGTAAATACAATTTTTCGTACTTCAAGT
>CADBRB010000127.1 GCA_902796955.1 uncultured Ruminococcus sp. | reverse complement strand
GGGAGTATGCGCTCGGCTTGACAACAGCCGTGTTGCCCGCCGCTAATGCGTCAACAAGCGGGCCGAGTGTGAGTAAAAGCGGATAGTTCCACGGACTCATGATAAGCACGACGCCATACGGCTTGGGGCTGACAAAGCTTTTAGAGGCAAATTGCGCAATCGGGGTTTTTACGCGCCTGTCCTTAGCGAACTTTTTAACGTGCTTAAGCATATATCTCAGTTCGTCGTTTACCATGCCGATTTCGCACATATATGCTTCGGTTTCACCCTTGCCGAGGTCCGCTTTAAGTGCGGCGAGTATTTCGTTCTCATATTTTTCAATCGCCGTTTTCAGGCTTTTTAAGGCTTCTATACGCTTATTAACGGGCATAACTGCACCCGATAAAAAGTATTCTCTTTGTTTGTCTATAATCTTTTTAATATCAACTGCTTCCATAGCGACTGCCTCCTCAACGTTCTTTATATAAGTATACTATATTTCTCAGCGTGCGGTCAATATGTTTTTTTACACACATAAGTATTGATATTACAGGTATTACAGGTTTTGACACGATTTTTTGACAAATGCTTTCCGTTAAAAAAAATAGTCGACATAATGCTGCAAGAATTGACAAGCAGGCGATTTTGTGTTATTATAATCATTATGTATGAGTATAAAGGCTCAATGGTTTTTGCAGTATGCTGTCATGCTATATAACTAATCGGGAGGTTTGGTACAGTGGAAAGCAACCGTAAAACGCTTGTTCAAAACACTACGATGCTGTACATCCTTAACATTACCAAATTGTTTTTACCCCTGATAACATTACCGTATCTTACGCGAATATTAAGTACAGACTGCTACGGCTCTGTTGTTTTTATAAAAAGTCTTATAAACTATATGCAAATAATAATCGAGTTTGGCTTTATGCTCTCCGCAACAAAAGATATAGTGAACTGCAACGGGGACAAAGAAAAGATAAACAGAGTAGTCAGCAGCACTTTGCTTGCCAAGCTTATGCTTGCGGGCTGTGCCTTTGTTATACTGATAGTTGCACTGATTACGGTAGACAAAACCGAATATATGACAACATACGGACTGCTGTCGTTTGTATCTGTGGTACTTATGATATTTCTGTGCGATTTCTTCTTTAAGGGCATAGAAAAAATGCAGACCATAACTTTGCGCTTCCTTATCATGAGAAGCATTTCAACAGTGTTTACATTTGTACTGATTAAGGGCGATGCAGATATACTGTGGATACCGGTTTTAGACATAATAGGAGTATCTGCCGCAGTGCTTTTTGTATTCAGAGAGCTGAAAAAAGAGGATATCAGGCTTGTTAAAGTGCCTGTAGCAGAGGCATGGCTGAGAATAAAATCGTCATTTGTGTTTTTTCTCAGCACCCTTTCTACTACGGCATTCGGAATATTGAATACGTTTTTAATCGGTGTTTATCTTACTGAGACCGATACGGCGTACTGGGGGCTTGTACTTCAGCTTGTTGCCGCAATACAGGCTATGTACTCACCTATTACCGACGCCTCGTATCCGAGAATGCTCAAGACAAAGAGCGCCGCTACCATAAAACGGATACTTATGATATATATGCCGATTATAGTTGCAGGCTGTCTTATTATAATTTTTGCAGGCGAACCGATTATTCTTATAATAGCCGGCAAAAAATATGCCGACGCTGTGTATTTGCTCAAATACCTTGTGCCGGTGCTGTTTTTCTCATTTCCGGCTATGCTTTTGGGCTGGCCTGTACTCGGCTCAATAGGCAAGGCAAGCCAGGTAACCGTTACAACTGTTATTTCCGCAATAACTCAGGTTACAGGGCTTATAGTGCTTGCATTGCTCAACAGGTTTACACTGTTTGACATTGTAATCGTCAGAAATATCACGGAGTTTGTCCTGTTTTTGACGAGGCTTATATTGTGTATTATAAACAGGGACAAGTTTAATAAAAAAACTGTATAGATGTATAAATAAAGTAAGAGGGTTAAAGAATGGAAATAATCGATAATCAGCAGGAGATAAGAGCTTTATTGCTGGATATGCTGAAATTTGTTGATAAGATTTGCAAAGAAAATGATATAGATTATTCTTTAACCGGCGGTACGCTGCTCGGAGCCGTTCGGCATAAGGGCTTTATACCGTGGGATGATGATATAGACGTTTTTTTGACAAGGGATAATTACGAGAGATTTGTAGATATATTCAATAGCGAAAGCAAAAAATACGGCGGCAGATATTCATGCCTTACTAACAGCATAAACCCGGATTATTACTATTGTTTTGCAAAAATTGTAGATAACACTACCTTTGTGCTTGAGGATAAGCTTATGCCTGTAGATGCAATGGGGCTTTATATAGATATATTCCCTCTTGATAAAATTGCAGACGATATAAAAATACAGGAAAAGGCAGTTAAAACCTATAAACGTTATCATAGGGGGCTGTATTACTCGATTAAAGATACATCTGCATTTAAGGAGTGGTATAAAAAGACGTATGCTCTTTTTTGCAGGTTGCTGGGCTGGCGGTTTTGGCACAAGAGAGCTATGGCTGTAATAAAAAAATACAGCGATGTGCCGGATTCTCACCATAGAACAAATTTTACTGGCTGTTACGGCATGAGAGAAATAGTAAGCAGTGATTACTGTGCAGAATACACTACGCTAACGTTTGAAGGCGAGAGCTTTCAGGTTTTAAAGGAATACGATAAGTATTTGAAAAATGTATACGGCAATTATATGCAGTATCCGCCGGAGAACGAAAGGGCCAACAAGCACCGCCTAAAAATTTATAAGCGCAATGCGCAATGAGTAAAACAGACAGGCAAGCCATTGATTAGTGTGACTTGCCTGTTTTTATATCTTATCATTTTATGTAACACAAAATCATTTGCCGCATAGTATGAAATAACAGCGTTGACGATTAATACGAATACTAATACTAATTCTCAATAAAACAGATTAACATGTGTTTTTTGCCGCTTAGTATAATCTTATTAACCCAAGGCTTTGTGATTGCCGTTCGATATGATTCGGCAATCAATGCGCACTTATTGCGCTGTAATAAAAAAACTGCTTGGCGGGGTGGAAAAAATGAGGTGCTGCAGAGAACAGGGCAGAACAGCTATAGCCTTTGCGTCAGGCGTCCTTGTATCATGCTTTTTTTCAAACAAATTTGTCATGATAGTTTTAGCTGTCGCCGTAATATGTATAAGCAGAGGCATAGTTAGATGCTGAGCGGTGCATAGGCAATTCGCCGTCTGCTTATTATTGGCGAGTTTACTGTGTCTGAATAGCATTCGGTCATACGGATTTTAAATCAGAAAAAATTTATCGGCAAAAGTAGAGCCGGAAACAAACCGCTGAGATAATCTATTTTTATCATGTCTATTCTAAGGAGGTTCTTAAGATGAAAGTGGTTGTAGTTGAGAATCCAAAATTATTTGGCTTTATTTTACGAAAGTTATTTAAAATTAAAAAATCAAATTGATAAATACATACTAAACAATTAAAAAAATAAAAGAAAACAGCTTTTTCAGTTGATTTTAGATGAAAAAGCTGTTTTTTATCTTTTTTGAATAATTTATAAATATACGCTCTGAAAACTTAAAAGTATATTACTAAAAATATAAAAAATGCAAGTTCGCTAAAAAATATAGCAGGTATTCCAACCATAAATTTCATTTTTTGCGTTTTATGTCTTATGAGCTTCATCGTTCCGTACATTGCAGGCGCTCCGCCGAGAGCTGAAAAAATCAACAGCGTTCTCTCTTTTATGCGCCATTTGCTGGTAATAGCTTGCCGCTTATCATAAATAGTAATTATTGCAGATAAAAGATTGATGATTAATAAATATATAATCAAAGCTTGCCAGTACCACTTCATTTCCATCACCTTTTCTAATTAAAATCTATTGTAATACTAAATTTGTGTTGTAATTATTTGCCTGCTTGACAAATATATATTATGTATCAGCCGCTTTTACAGCTTTTATTAAAGCTTGCGTCTGCCGTAAAATACTTTTTCTCGTTGTGAGCAAAAGCGTTGATTATCGTAAAACAGTAAAAGGAAGTGTCTTCAATGAAAATTAAAAATGTCAAATCCTATTTGATAAAAGCTTTTTCTCTGTTGCTTACCGTGGTGATGTTTGCACTTAATGTTAAGCTTACACCTAAAAATTCAAACGATGTTCAAGATACTTATATTGATAAGTCGGACAAACCGATAGTTGTTTCTCCTACGGGAACATATGTCAAGAACCATGTATTTCACAGCGGCGAGATGCGTGCCGTTTGGATTCCGTATATGACGCTTGATATGTCCGATACCGACAGAAGCGAAAAAGCATTTAAAAATAAGATAGACGGAATTATAAAAACCTCTCTGAATCACGGAATTAATACGCTTGTCGTTCATGTTCGCTCTCACTGTGACGCAATATATAAGTCAAAGTATTTCCCGTATTCTCACATTTTGAGCGGCAAGCAGGGGCAATCGCCCGATTATGACGCCCTTGACTACATAGTTTCCGCCTGCCACAGGGCAGGGCTTGAAATACACGCATGGATAAATCCCTTCCGCATAAAGACGGACAGCACGCCGGGCAAGCTATCATCGGACAACCCGTACAATATCTGGAAAAACGACGATGACACGTCAAACGACAGATATGCGGTAAAATGGGAAAACGGACTGTATCTCAATCCGGCATATCCTGCGGTCAGAGAGCTGATTATCAACGGCGTGCGTGAGATTGTAGAAAACTATGATGTGGACGGTATTCATTTTGACGATTATTTTTACCCGACCTCGGACAGCGAATTTGATAAAGCGGAGTATAACGCATATCTCAAAACATTGGATGACGATGCAGTTCCGCTGACGCTGAGCCGCTGGAGGCTTGCAAACGTAAACAGCCTGATAGCAGGTGTTTATTCTGCCGTGAAAAGAGAGGATAAATCCGTTGTTTTCGGAATATCACCGCAGGGAAATATGAGCAATGACAAAAACATCTCCGCAGATATAGAATCATGGGCTAAATTTGCCGGTTTTACCGATTATCTTTGTCCTCAGATTTATGTAAACTTTGAACACCCGCTTCTGCCGTTCGATAAAACCTGCGATGAGTGGCGGGAGCTGGTTGTCAATTCGGAAACAAGGCTGTACTGCGGTCTGGCTCTTTACAAGGCAGGCAGTGACAGGGACGAGGGAACATGGCAAACCTCAGACGATATACTCAAACGTGAGCTTGAATACCTGCGCAACTGCGGCTATGAAGGCTTTATGATATATTCCTACGACTATCTTGAAGCCGAACAGACAGCACTTGAAGTCAAGAATTTTCTATCTGCACTTGTTTAATGACTTCGACCCGTTTGATGGATTACTGCCGCAAATCCGTTACAGCTTTTGCAAGCACAAAGCTGTCCGAGGCTTCGGTTATAATTACGTCAATAATGCTTCCGCTGAAATCGGTACTGCTTATGAGCCTTACTGGGGTATAGTTGGGAGTATAGCCCTCGTTGGCTCCGCTGTCAGCGTCATATGTTTCAAATAAAACCTGTTCCTGTCTGCCGACCTGAGATTGCAGAAATTGCTTTCTCGTTTCGTCAGTGGCTCTTATCATAGCTTTACTGCGAAGCTCCTTGACATCGTTTGCAACCTGATTTTCATATTTGTCCGCCGCAGTGCCTTTTCTTCTTGAATATGGGAATATATGAGCCTTTGCAAAGCCTATTTCCTGCGCAAAAGCAAGTGATTTTGCAAATTCTTCGTCTGTTTCTCCGGCAAATCCGACCATTATATCCGTAGTGATTGCCGTATTATCGAAATTAAGCCTAAGGCTTTGCACGATTTTTCGATATTCATCGGTATCGTAATGGCGATTCATACGCTTTAAGGTTTCATCACATCCGCTTTGCAGAGAAAGGTGAAATTGCGGACAGAATTTTTTAAGCCTGCCGAGTCTGCCGATTACATATTCGTCCATGCGTTCCGGCTCAAGCGAGCCGAGCCTTACACGCTCTATACCGTCAATGCCGCATACAGCTTCAACCGCATCGCATAAATCCGCACCGATATCCTGACCGTATGCCGAAAGATTTATTCCGACAAGGACTATTTCTTTATAACCTGCTTTTGCAAGCGATTCTGTTTCGTTTTTTAAATCATCAAGTGGCTTTGAGCGAACTCTGCCTCTTGCATAGGGGATTATGCAGTAGGAGCAAAACCTGTTGCATCCGTCCTCAATTTTAATAAATGCACGGGTATGCTCACTGAAGCACTCAACCTTCATCGGCTCAAAAACCTTGTGATTATGAGGATTTATTCTGATTATTCGAGTTCTTGTTTTCAAAAATTCTTCTATTACCGTGACTATATCCGCACGTGAAGAATTACCGATGACTATGTCTGCGTCTTGAAATTTTTCAGTATCATTCGGCATTGCCTGTGGCATACATCCCGTAAGAACTATTACGGACGACGGGTTTATTCTGCGCATTCTCCTAAGGCATTTCATCACCTTGCTGTCGCTTACAGATGTTACCGTACAGGAGTTTATTATGATTATATCGGCGTTGTCAGGTTTTGAGCAGGGCTTGAATCCGCTGTTGTTAAGCAGCTTCATCATTACCTCCGATTCATACTGATTTACCTTACAGCCGAACGTGATTATATTTACTTGCATAAGCTGTCAGCTCCGACCTTTCACAATATTGATTACAAGCTTGGTATACAGAGTATACCATTTTTATTTTGATATGACAATAGCTTTTAAGAGAAGTGATAGGTTGTATAAGCAAAAAAACTATGTATTTTTTATTTTTAAAATAAAAAATCAGAGTTTTTGTAATAATTTCTCTAATTTTATTGCATATCTTTGTTGTATTAATCAAAAAAATATGTTATAATAATCAGAAAAGTTTTATGTGCGGCACTTAACGCAGGCACAGTTATCGGGAGAGTATATATGAAGGTTTGGTCGGTTTCACAGCTTGATAAAAAGCGTGCTGAGGAGATATCTCAATATTTTGATATACCGATTTTTATATCTATGCTGTATTCAATCAGAAACACCGAATATGAAGAAATAGAGAATTTTCTGGCGAATGAAACGGTATTTGAAGATCCCTTTTTAATGGCGGATATGGATGCGGCGGTTCGGCGGATAAATTATGCTATTGAGAATAAAGAAAAAATCTGTGTTTACGGGGATTATGACGCTGATGGAGTTACAGCCACGGCTTTGCTTTATTCACATTTAAAGTATCTCGGTGCAAATGCTTTTTATGATATACCTTCCAGAAACGGTGAGGGATACGGATTGAATATGACCGTTATAGACGAGCTTAAAAGTAAAAAAACAGACCTTATCATCACTGTAGATAACGGCATATCCGCCATAAATGAGATAGACCGTGCCGTTTCCCTCGGAATTGATGTAGTGGTTACCGACCACCATACGCCGCTCGATATACTTCCTGCCGCAGTTGCGAATATTGACCCTCACAGGGGAGATTGCGGAAGTATGTTCAAGGAGCTTTCCGGCGTCGGAGTTGCTTTCAAGCTTGTTATGGCGTTAAGTCCTGAAATCGAGATTGCCGTCCTTTTGGATATGTACGCCGATT
>CADBRB010000126.1 GCA_902796955.1 uncultured Ruminococcus sp. | reverse complement strand
GCCTCTCACTTTGGGGCACGGGTCTCCGGTGGAGACCTTTGCGATGCAATCGCAAAAGTGCCGACCGAGCCGGCAGGCGAGACGGTGGCAACACCATAGGTGTTGACGGAGAGGGTAAACAACAAGCTCAGCCGCAGGTAAAAAAGTTGTTGTTTGCGTATAGTAAGTGTGCGACGTGGGTGCGGAGCTTTACTGCTTATCTGATTTTTTGCTGATATTATAAACTATCTGGATAAGCTCGCCAAATCCATAGATTAATATACCTGCCACAACCGCCGCAAACAGTATAACAAGCAGCTTTGAATCCATGCCGATTTCATCCAAAAATGCGTTTATCATATTATATACGCTGTAGAGAACACCTGAAAATACAGTAAAAATACCGCTGATCTTTACTATAGAAGCCGTTGTGTTTCTCTCTGGAATAACAACAGAAGAGTTCTTTGATTTACGGGTTATATCATTACTGGTGAAATCAAGGAATGAGCAAATCAATAATGCGCCTATAACGGTAATCACAAGCTCCGGAACCATGTATGTTGCGTTATAGCCCAGCGAATATCCAAGCACGGATTGTCCCTCCGGAGTCCATATCTTCCATACCGTTACACCTGTAAAAACATGGCAAAGATATCTTAAGAACAATGTCAATGCGGCTCCGCAAGCCATTTCTATGCCTTGTCTGTTGCCTATTTTGCCTCTAAATATTCCACCGAGTCCCAAAACTCCGTATGCAATGATATAGTCGAACAGCAATATAGCAAATACGGCTAAAAGTCCCGTGCCGTATCTAAGGTTATTCATACCGAGCATAAGCTGGAAAATGCCGGCTATGCCTGCCGAGAACAATCCCCATTTTGTGCCGTAGCGATATGCTATTATAATCAATGGAAGCATACTGAAGGCTGTGACTGAGCCGCCAAACGGTAAATGAGCTATTTTTATTTCGCTAAGTACAGTGGCAAAAGCAATCATTATTGCGGATTCGGTTAATCTTAGAATATTTTGTTTTTTTTGCATGGTTAAAATCCTCCGTTAATTTGGTTTAAAGTTGTGTAAATTAAGCTTGATTAGGGCGTGCCTACGGTCGGCTTGCCGACCGTGGCCTGCGAGCAAAGCTCGCAGGCTATCGCCGCTTGTGCGGCGTGTGGGCACGCCCTGTAAGCTTTATTGTAATAAAAAAGCACCGCAAAAATGCGGTGCTTCAATAGCTTTTTATCAGCTCCCTACGGCGGCATTATCCGCATCAGGTATAAGGGTTTGAATTAATTCATCTCAGCCTTGCGCACCCCTGCAAACTATTTAATTGCTTATAAGATTATCTTATCTTGATGAAGCCGCAGCCGCACCGCTCTCCATACCGAGCATTAGATTAGCGCCATCACCGAGATACATAGGCATTTTGCCGTCCCATTTTTCAATAAATTCAAGTTTAATAATATAATCTGAAAGCTGTTCGTTCTTGAGCTTCATAGCTTCGGCTTCACCCTGCGCCTTTTTTATAGCCTGGTCGGCCTCGATTTGAATACGTTCAAGGTCATACTTGGCTTTAAGAGCTTCCTGCTCGGCTATCTGCTTTTCTTCAATAGCCTTGTTGTAAGCATCGCTGAACTCAAAGTTTATAATATTAAAACTGTCAACGGTTATGTATTTATCGGCAAGCTTTTCCTGTAGGAACTGCTTCATTTTAGCCGAAACTTCAACTCTCTTTGTTATAAGCTCTTCTGCCGTATACTGAGAGGTTACAGCCTTCATACATTCGGAAATAGCCGGAGAAATTACCGTAGTCTCATAGTTAAGACCTATGTTCTTATAAAGCTTATCTACAGCGGAGCTGTCTATACGGTAGTTTACCGCTATTGAGCTTGTGATGTTCTGCATATCCTTACTTGCCGAGGAATTGCTTGAAGACTCAATCTTTTTTACACGTACGTCTATTACTTCAACAGATTGAATGAACGGAATTTTAAAATTCATTCCTTCATCAAGCACCTTGCCCGTTACTGCGCCCATGTTTAAAAGCACGCCCTTATGACCTGCGTCGACTATTGTCAGGCATGAGAACAACGTTATCAAAAGTATAGCCGCTATAACTATAATAATTGTGATTGTACGTGCCTTTTTAGCATTTGGATTTACAGTTATTACTTCTGCCATTTCTATACCACCTTTTTTATTTTTGCGTATATACGCAATATGTTTTTTCTTTTCGCAAAGCAGTTTACACTTTACGTGTTATCAGTTTGAATTTATAAACCGTATTTTGAATTATATCATTTTCTTGTAGAGTTTTCAAGATGTTTGCGCAAAATAATGAAGTTTACAATCAATCCTTATTTATGCCGTATGAACAGTCCGTAAATATGACAATATAAGTTTGGTAAAAATGTAAAAATTTAGGTAAAACACTAAATATTTTGCTTGCTAATAAATTCTTATTGATATTGAATTAAATTTGAGTTATAATCTAAAGTCAACAGGACTAAATAAAGCTTATATAATGTGCATATGCACAAAAAGAAGGAGAGTAGTTATAGATGTACAAGATTGTAAAAAAGGACGTACTCAATCCTTATATGACAAGAATGGAAATTGATGCGCCGCTGGTTGCACGTAAGGCTAAGCCCGGTCAGTTTATTATTCTCAGAGTTGATGAGTTTGGAGAAAGAATACCGCTCACGATTGCCGATTATGATGTCGACAAGGGTACTGTAACGATAATCTATCAAAAGGTTGGGGCCACCACTATGCTTCTTGATACACTCAATGAGGGCGACAG
>CADBRB010000125.1 GCA_902796955.1 uncultured Ruminococcus sp. | reverse complement strand
TTAAGATAGGCATTTAGTCTATTGAGTGAAAATGTATTGCCATCTTTGTAATCTATTATATCGTGGGCATTTATCTCCTCTGCCAAAACAGCAGTGTCATAATCGTCATCAAAGGCGATACCGTATCTAAATGCATTGGGCTGATGCTCCTTGAGATACTTGCCCCGTAGTGTTTCTTCGTTGACTATATCGGTTGAATTTACAACGTCAACTCTCACCCATTTCGTTTTTATTCTGTATTTGTTGACCGTGCTTTTGCCCCGTTTAAAAGCCGCATCCCATGCCTGTGTAAGATTTTTGCCTGTGGCGCAGGCAACCTTTGCGGCACTCTCTCCGTCACTGACGGAAACGAAAACGGCATATATGGGAAGCGGGGAGCTTTTTTGCATATCACCGACTATCTCATTGTACGTACTGCCTGCAAAAGCAGTGCGCCGTATCTCGTTCATCTGATACTCGTATGTACCTGTATCTCCGCCGATACCGAATGCGATAATCAGCAATACGGGAACAATCACGATTACGGCAACAGCTAAAATCATCCTGCGCTTATCGCTTAATATGCTGTTTACAATTTTTGATTTCTTTATATTTAAAGCACTTACTTTTTCCTTTTTCATCGCTGTCATTCCTTAACCCGACTTTTACACCGATAATACTGAAATACTGCACGGCAGACTTGTTTATGTCAAGAAACAGCCGTTAAATTTTATTGTATCACATTTGTACGGATTTTAAAAGATGTTTTTTATATTTTTTACAAACAGGTGTAAGGCAATAGAATTGACTTTTCATTGACAAAAACAAAAGGGTATTGTATAATAATTTATTATGTAACGTCACACAGACAGATTGTAAAGAAAGGATCGGTATTTTAAACCGTACGGCATGAAAATATGGTTAAAAAAGCATTTGATATAATTACAAAACAGTTTGGCGAGGCTCTTGCGGACAAGGGCTATACTCAGCACAGCGTTGACGCTGCCAAGAACGATATGGCAGGCTTGTTTACAGGCGAGAAGGACGCATACTCCATTTTATATTCTGCTGAGAAAAAGCAGTTTATACTGCAGGCATGCGCCGCCGAAAACGGTGAACCCGATAACGAATGGAAGACGCTTTCATACTGGCTTTTTGATGAAAAAACCGATGCCGAGCGTGAGGCAATGAGCATTGCAAACGATTTTATTGATACGGCTAAGCCCGCACGTGCAGTGTTTGCTAAACAGCCTAAAAAGAAAAAGAACGATGATGACGGCAACGCCGATCCTGTATTCTTTGCAAAACGTCTTATGACGGTATTTCCTGAGTTAAAAGAGGAAATAAGGTATGAAAGCGAGTGCTACTCAAAATTCCGAGGAGTTACATTCACACGTGAGAAAATCGTGCCGAAGATAAATCAGCTTTTAAAAACCGGCACACAAAGCGAGATAGACAAACTTGCCGAGATAATCTCGACTCAGCACGTAAATGCCGATATGGACACACGCTCTATAATAAGTATAGTTATACTTAACTCAATAGAGGACGAGGAATCCGAAAATAAACTCAGGAAAAACCTGAGCGATGATGTTAAAAAGGCTTGGGATGCCGCAAAAAAGATGAAGGGCAAGGTTGTAAAGCCGGAAAAGAGAAAGAAGAGCCTTTATATGACGGAAACTCTGAATAGATAAAAGGTAAATAATAGTTATGCAATAAACTCCGCATCACAAGTATTTTGTGATGCGGAGTTTGCATTTATACCATTTTCTGTATTCATATATAGATGTCGCCTTAATCTATCAGAATAGATTACACGCTTATTTATACTCCAATATGTCACCGGGCTGACAATCAAGAGCCTTACACAGCTTTGCAAGAGTGGATACCTTTATCGCCTTTGCTTTGCCTGTCTTTAGTATAGACATATTTGCAACAGTTATACCTACTCTCTCGGCAAGCTCCGAGAGGCTCATCTTGCGCTTTGCAAGCATAACGTCTATGTTAAAAATAATTTCTCCGTCCACAGCAATACCTCCTATATTGTAAGGTCGCTCTGCTCCTGCAGGCAGGCGGCCCTTTCAATAAGCCGTGAAAGAACTGCGGCGGCAACCGCTATAGTTATGCCCGCAAACACCACTATCAAAGACATGAGCGCAACACCGGGATGACTCATATTTGCAAACAGCAAGAATACATTGCCTGCAAAAAAATATATGGAATCACCAAGTGCAAGCCAGGATATCCACTTAAACAGGTTTGCATTTTTTAAGGTAAAGGATTCATCGTTGGCGACGTTTCCGGTAATTATCCAGCCGAGGATAAGCACCGTATAGCACGGCACGCCCGAAAGGCATAGAAAAATCAGCCACGGCAGAAATCTGTTTTCAAACTCAGGGTACTGTGCAACAATAGACTGCCCGTAGGACGGCAGGATTACCGCATAGACGAATAGTCCGCAAACCCCAACAACGATGATAGCTAACTTTAAAAGCCGAGAAAGTGTTTTTTGTTTCATTTAAATTGCCTCCTTGATTTTTTATATATCAATAAATGATTGACTATTTAAAGCTTCGCACTTGAAATGTAAAACAAGGCGAAATCTTAAAATATTTTCCTGAATATGCTGTGTGATTTTGTATTTATAAATATTTAAATTAACAGCAAAGTCTATTATAATGCTTTTGATTAAAATTGATTAAATTTTTACCGCTTTTATTTCCAATTATAAAGAATTAATTAAAATGAATCTTTTAATATGTTGTAATCATTATAACATATGATTTTCTTTTTGTCAACAAGTTTTTATTGTATTACAATAAAAATTTTCTAAAAAACAGAAATTTAAACTTTAATAAACACATAATAAAATTTTATATATATCAGCTCCTCACTTGCCGTTTTTTGAAAAGAAAATTTTCATAAAACGTCATGGACTTTTTTAACAGCCTATACTATAATTAATTTACACAAAATTTTTAAGGGAGTGTGTTAATTTATGTTTAAAAGGTTCATATCATTATTGCTTATAGC
>CADBRB010000124.1 GCA_902796955.1 uncultured Ruminococcus sp. | reverse complement strand
ATTTGGGAATTAATACCTGTAAATTAAAAACTGCCAATAAACAAAGAGCTTAAAAAAATAATTCTACCCCCCACAATAACCTGTGGGGGGTACGCCTATTTACTGCAAAACTTTTTCTTCAAATATACTTGTTTCACTTGCAAGCACGGCGGTAATACTATATACTATATATGGTACAACGCAAAGGGGCTGATTAAATTGCCAAATGAATTTGATGTTATTAAGTATATAAAAGAAAATACTGACAGGGACGGAATTTGTGCATTTGCATATAATCAAGGCTTTTTTGATTATCTTGCCGCATTAAAGCCGGAGCAGGTTACCGAGGAAGAAAAAACTGCACTCGCATCGGTTGGAAGTATTAATTGGGTTTTACATCGTATTGAAAAACTTCCCGATGGGATGCGCCTGCTAACAGGCCTGAGGTCAGCGGCTTTAATGGGTTGTTTGCTTACAGACATAAGCCCTTTAAGCGTTTTATCCAACCTTACAAGACTTGATTTAGCTTATAATGAAATTGAAGACATAAGCCCTTTGAGCAGTTTGACAAACTTAATTGATGTGGACTTGATAGGTAATAAATTTGAGGATTTAACCCCATTATGCGGCTTGAAAAGGCTTGAAAAGCTGTATTTAGGCGGTAATCAGCTTACAGATATTGCTCCGCTGAGCAACTTAAAAAACCTGATAAAGCTTGAATTAAACAGTAATCGCATTACAGATTTAACCCCGATTGGCTGTTTGCCTAACTTGACTAAGCTTGATTTGCAGGGCAATATGCTCACTGATATAAGTGCGCTGAGTGCTTTAGAAAAGCTATCGGTTTTAAATTTAGATTACAACAGGATTACTGATATAAGTCCTTTAAAAAGTTTGAAAAAGCTTGAAGTTTTACGAATTTCCAACAACATAATTACAGATATGCAAGCTTTGCAGGGTCTTCATTCGCTTAAAAAGCTATGGCTGTACGATAACCAAATCACAGAGATTTGCGGTTTGGACGAGTGCGAAAACCTTGAAGAGTTGTATTTGAGTAATAACCAAATAAGAGAGTTAAAGGGGCTTGATAGATTAAAAAAGTTGAAAAAGCTCAATATAGGCAATAACCAAATAACGGCAATAAAGGGGTTTGACAGTCTTAATAGCATAATAAGCCTGTATTTAAGCGGTAACAGAATAACCAAAATAGAGGGTCTTAATGCACTTACAAGCCTTGAAACACTCCATCTTGCCGAAAATAAAATACAAAAGGTTGAAAACATAGGACATCTTACACAGCTTAAAACGCTTAATTTGGACAGCAACCCGATATATGAGCTACCCGAACTTGATACCCTCAAAAGCTTAAAGCACGTATATTTGCAGAATCTTAAAATCAGAGCTTTGCCACGTTCGCTTTTTGATTTGAATTTGACTTACTCCATACATGAGGATAAAAACAATACTTCTGCAAATGTTATATATCTCAACGGCACAACGCTCACTCAGCAGCCGATAAGCTTATTTGCCACAAATAAACGAAAGCTTATCGAAAACTACTATAATGCGCCAAAAGAAATAATAAAAGAGGCAAAGGTTATGTTTTTAGGCGATGGCGGCGCAGGCAAAACGTATACCGTTAAGCGGCTTAAAAATCACGGTATACAAAGCGATGAGTACCACACCGAAGAAACCGATACAATCGAGATATCCGAATATGTGACAGATGACGATATAACCTTAAAGCTGTGGGATTTTGGCGGTCAGGAATATATGCACAGCATGAACAGGTGCTTTTTAACGGAGCGCTCGGTGTATGTGGTGGTGCTGAGCGGACGCACGGGCAATATGACCGGCAGGGCTATTTACTGGCTTGAAAATATCAACAGCTTTGCAAAAAACAGCCCTGTTATACTGGCTGTAAACTGTTGGGAGCATGACGGCAATCCCGGTGTTGACTATGCAACGCTAAAAAAACGGTATCCTAATTTAAAGAATGAAATACCGTATTCCGCAAAATGCTCTGACAAGAATACCTTTAACAGATTAACCGATGCTATAATAAAAGAGGCAAAAGCTCTTGACGGCTACGGTATGGATATGCCCTCTGTATGGACAGATGTGATGCGGAGCATTACAAACCGCTTTAGCGAAAAAAATATGATAACCAAATCCGAGTATGAAGCACTGTGTAAAAATGCAGACAAAACAGGCATACTTACAGATGAAATATGTGTTTGGCTGCTTGATTGGTTCAATGATTTGGGCTTGTGCTTCAGTAATCATAAGGTTTTGACAGGCGCAGACGCAAGCGATGGCTCAAACTCTGCAATCGGTGCAAAGGAGGACTATAATCTATATAAACCGAGCTGGCTTTTCAGGGGGATATACAGCATTATCAAGACGAATGAGGATAGAGCCGCCGATGATGAAGAGTTTGAAATTAAGGACGGTGTTATAAAAAAGACGTCGGTGATAAAGTCGATAAGGGTGGCAAAAAAAGAACAATACCGTCAATATGAACAATATATTGATGATTTGCTCGGTATAATGAGAAATTTTTCACTCTCTCATATGGCATCGGAGAAAGAGGAGTTTATACCTGCGCTCTGCCCCGTAAATGTACCGAGGCATTTTATAAGTGAGGATAAAAGCTTTAAACGAAAATTGCAGTTTGAGTTCCGATATACTTATTTACCGGACAGCGTAGTGCAGAGATTAATGGTTTTTGGCAAGAGTCAGCTTGGCTACACTGTTGCAAATCCGTGGAAATCCGGCATGGAGCTTATATACGGCGACCTTGCGGCTCTGATTCGCAGAGATGAAGTCAAGCCGTATTTGACGGTTACTATTTTTGAGAGCAATAAAAACTCAGGCGGAGAGAGCAACAAGGTCTTTGAGTATTTTAAAAATCTTAGCGAGCAAATTAACCGGATAAACGAAAAGCTAAATCTAAAAGCGGACGGCTATATAATAAAGGGCATTGCACGTAACAGCAAAGGCAGTACGGTGACGTCCGGCTTTTCGGTGGACGGTCTGCTGGACGCACTGAGCAAAGGCAAGGAGATAGTTACTTACCTTGATAACGGCGTGTATGAGGAGTACAGAATAAAAGACCTCTTGGGTATGGCTTTCAGCAATAAAGATATAGAAAAAATGAGGGAGGATAAACAAATGGAAAATGAAAATAAAAAGGGTTTGTTTGAAGGCGCAACGGTACATATCGGCAAATTTATAGGCGGTAACGACAACAGCAGAACTCAAAACGGCGACGGTAATATTATGGCAGGCGGCAATGTGATACAGGACTCTTACAATCAAACACAAACCGTTACCAATGTACAGAATGAGCTTGATAAGATAATTGAATTGCTTAATAAAAATGACCAAAGCATCACCGGAAATGACATAAACAATGCCGCAAAAGAGATTATAAGCGGCAAGATTGACGACGATACAACAGGTAAAGCCTGTGATGTGCTTGCCGAGCCTGAAAAAGAGAAAAAGCAGAGCAAATTTAAAGACCTGCTCAACTGGGCTAAGGAGCAGGTAACGGACCCGGAAAAGGCTAAAAAGTGGGTAGGCGTTGCCGCAGCGGTCGGCTCGGTTATAGCTAAGGCTGTTGGGGGATGAGGAAATAAAACTCTTTATACAAAATAAATTTTTGGTTTTTTCTTAAAAAAGGTTGCATTTTTAAAATTATCTGTTAAAATAGTAGCTGTATTAATAAAAGGAGGTTTTCTGTTATGGCATATAAAATTTCTGAAGATTGCATCTGCTGTGGTGCTTGCTCCGACGCTTGCCCTGTAAACGCTATTTCTGAGGGCGACGGCATCTGTGTTATAGATCCCGATGTTTGCCTTAGCTGTGGAAGCTGTGCAGATGTATGTCCTGTAGGCGCTCCTTCTGAGGAGTAATTTTTAACAATTACATAAATCAGCAAATTATTTATTTAAAACAAAGCTCCCCCGTCCGGTTAGACGGGGGATTTTTGCGTTATGCCTTTTTTTCACAAAACAATCCTATCAGTGAGATTATTAATCCCGGTGCCGATATAAATGATGTATAGCTCAAAAGTAAAGGCACTAATGAAATTGAAAAAAGTATAAGGATTATTCCAAATATCAACATTTTTCTTGCAAAGCTCATATTGTCACCCCCTATAATTATTTAGGGCGGCAACCCGAAAAGGAAACCGCCCTGAGTTATTTATTGTTTATCTTTATTGCTGTTGTTGTTTTCTGTATTTTTGCCGCCGATAAAAAATGCTATAACGCAGAATAACAGACCTAATCCGCTATATAAACACTTGCACCGATTCCGACGGAAACAGCAAGATTACCTGCAAGCAAAAGACTTATTCCAAATAACGATAATTGAAGAGAATTGTTTATAACAGCACCTCGGTATATGTTAATAATATGTAAAATTGCCATCGGCTTCCAGTAAAGCGTCGTTTATTGATTGCTATCTGTATCTTTATTATTGCTTTTTGGATTAATAAAGCCAAGGCAAAAGCCTACTATTAAAAATGCTGCACCGATATAGTTTATTACAGGCACACCTACTCGTGTAAAAACGATGCCGCTTAATAAAACACCTATCCCAAGCAAACTAAACTGTAAAGGCTTGCTTATGTTGCCTGATACGGAAGTATTTTCATTTTTTGGATTAATAAATCCCAATCCAAAGCCGATAATAGCAATAGTTAAGCCTATGCAACCTATTATAATGCCACCGTATGTGACAAATAAGATGCCTGACAAAAGAATACTTATACCTACTAAAGAGAATTGTAATGATCTATTCATAATGACACCTCAATCCTTTGAAAATAACCCGAGAAATCCAAAAATAAGACCGACCGGGATAGATAAATCGCGTATATAGATATAGACAATAATAGTTGGAGAATACGATGCCTGACCTAAAGTACACTCCAATAGAAATATGGATGAAACTAAGCCCACAAGCAGAAAAACAAAGCTCATTAAGAAAAATTTTAATGATTTTTTCAAGTTTATCATCCTTTCAAGCCTTAATTATAATAGTAAAATACGGCAGTTGTATTAGGTGATTCTTCATAACGGTTACTAAATGTTATGGTTATTGAGGGCGGGACGCTAACAGTTATAGCTCCATCACTGGCATCAATAGTCTTATGATAATACTTACCCAACACATTTACTGCGTTTTGTTCACCGACTTGAGCAGAAGGAATATATTTTACAATGTTTCCTTGAATGTTGCCCCTATGCTTGGTTGGAGTATACTGCTGATTGCCCGATACGATAACCGGAAGTAAGTTTGCTTTTATACCCATACTGCAATTAGGAATAAACATAAAGTATCCTTGAGGATAATTGACGCTCAGCTCTTGACTTGCTCCCGAAGGAGAATGTGTTGCACAGTAATAAGATGATACGGTATTTGGTAAATAAGCAAAATGATCCTCCCAAGCTACTGCATATTGATCCAAAAGTTTTAAAGACGGATTGTAATTCCAGTTCCATGAGTATATCATTTTTTTCTTTATCATGGTTTCAAGAGAAGTGGTTATGTTTAATACCGTAATCATACCGTAAAAATTAGTCAAAATTCTAATAACGGAATCTACAGGCTTTAAATTTTTCATGTTGGCGCTCAAATCAGCCACAGTAAGCGCAATAGATTCCTCGTTGGTAGAAGCGGCAAATTTCTCATGCAATATATTACGTACCTTTGCTTTATCTTTGAGCAAAGCGTTGAATTGAGTACGATTTTCGCTGTCCATTACGATATCACCGTTTTGATTGATTTCATATCGTATGGAATCGCCGTCGGTGAGAATACCGTATGAAAAGCTTACGCTTTCAAGCTCATACTGACCGTTATAGATTTCCATAATATTTTCAGCCGAAAGAGTTTCCACAACTTCATGGGGGAATCCCTGATCCCAAAGATACTGATATGCCTCGGCACTTGGGACAAGCTCGGTTTCTTCAGGTGTTACGGCGTTTGCAATTACGCAGGAGAAAAGCATTGCCGCAACAAGTATAACGGATAGTGTTTTTGTAAATAATTTTGACATTCTCATCATCCTTTCTAATAAATCTGTTTGTTTGATTACATTAAAATAGGGGTGCGCAAATGCCTGCAAATCACATTTTGTCAGCAATTAAGCTAAATTGAAAATAGTTTGGTAGAGATTTGCCTAAAGATTAAATTTACAAGCAAGAGAAATAAATTAATATCTTTTTATTTATCTCTGAAATTATCATAACATAAGCAAAAGGAAAAGTCAACCAAAAACAGTATATTTTTTGTAGAAAAATAAAATAAGATGTCCCACAAAAAATGATGAATGTATAAAGGCAGTATAAATAAGACTTTATACAAACTTTATATGAGAAAAAATAAAACAGGAAGGAAAAAGGCATAAAAAGCTCCGTACCACTTTGTTTGTGATACGGAGAATTTATTGAAGTAATAGGGAATAGTGAAGAGGGAAGAAGTGGAAGTTACATAATAAAAGGGTTTGTTATATAATTAATATGTGATACGGCGGTTTTTAGATGAGCTTGGTTATTGAGAACTCCCTCAGTCGCACAAGTGCGCCAGCTCCCTCCCTGAGGGAGTTTACAACAAGCTAAACAGCAGGAAATGGAGTTAAAATTTGCAGTAATTCAGTGTGCGATGTGGGAGCAGGCTGAGCCTGCCTGCTTGTTATTCAAGTCCTTTAAATTCTTCAAGTTCTTCGCGCTCAACACGTATTTGAGCATCCTTAATTACCTTGACCTGAGATACATTAAATACCATTGGGGCGGCATCGGGCGACCTGTTCATCTGCACCTTAAGCCAGCCGGTAAGCAGATTTTGGTCGATAACCACACCCTTGCCTTCGGGCGTGTTTACGATAGCTCCGATTTTAGGCGTAGTTCTGAGTAAATCGGTGTATGCCTCCTGCTCATATTTAAGGCAGCACATAAGTCTGCCGCAAGTGCCGGATATCTTAACCGGGCTGAGCGATAATCCCTGTTCCTTAGCCATTTTTATCGAAACAGGCTGGAACTCGCCCAAAAAAGTGCCGCAACAGAACGGTCTGCCGCAAACGCCCAAGCCGCCAATCATCTTAGCTTCGTCACGCACACCTATTTGTCTTAGCTCTATGCGTGTTCTGAAAATCGCCGCCAAATCCTTTACAAGCGCCCTGAAATCAACTCGCCCGTCTGACGTAAAGTAAAATAGAACCTTGTTATTATCAAATGTATATTCTACATCAACAAGCTTCATATCAAGCCCATGCTCTTCGATTTTTGCAAGACAGATGTCAAAAGCCTTTTTTTCCTTTTCTTTGTTAGCTTTAAGACATTCCAAATCTTCGGGCGTAGCCTTGCGAATAAGCTTTTTAAGCGGATAAACGATATTTTCATCATCTATTTCACGGTTTGCAATGGTTACTTCTCCGCATTCAATGCCTCGTGCGGTTTCAACAATAACCATATCGCCTACATCGAGTTTATTATTATCGGGGTCAAAAAAGTAAACCTTTCCTACCTCCTTAAATCTAACGCCTATAACCTCGGTCATAATGTTTTCTCCTTTCGACTATGCCTGTCTTAGCTCTGCGCACAGCCAAGTGATAAATAAATTTAAGTTGACATTCTGTGCAAATATTTCTTTGGCATTATAAAGTTTATCTATTAATTTAATGAGTGATGAACGTTTCTTTTGCAACGCTAAGCTCTGTATTGCTTTCATATCCGCATCATCTGCGGGAACGTCTATGCCGTACTGCACCAGACAGGCATTGCGAACGGTTAAGGTCAAAAAATCAAGCACGGCAGGTATATCCTTTTTTATACCGCTGAGCTTGCCCAATGCGGTAAGCAAATCAAGCTCCTTGTCACAGCATAATGAATCGGCTATATCACGAGATATACCCAACACCGCTTCGCTTAGATTTGCAGAATACAAAGCTCCGGTTTCGGTGTCATTAAGATTGTACGACTCAACACGGGAGATTATCGTATCGAGCAGGGTGTCTGCACTGCTGCATGTGAGTATAAAAAACACGTTTTCGGGCGGCTCCTCCAATATTTTGAGAAGTGCGTTTTGTGCGTTTTCGTTCATGCTATCCGCAGAAGAAATGATATAGATTTTATACTTTGCTTCATTCGGTTTTAAATAAGCGTCGTCACGCAAGGCACGAATCATATCCACCTTGATGATGCGGCTGTCGCCTTCGGGCGTGAGCCTGTAAACGTCGGGATGATTGCCGTCTTTGAACTTTATGCACGGCACACATTCTCCGCACGGCTTTTCGTGCGAGGTGCATACAAGCGCCTGAGCTATATAATCGGCTGTTTTTTCGCAAACGCTTTTGTCGGTACATTCCAAAAGCATGGCATGAGGCAGCCTTTTTTCATTTATCATATCTGTAAATACGGAATTACTGTTCATGTCGTACCTCGATGTTTAATCGAATATGTAAGCCGCAGTATACCGAGCCTTTTTATAAGCCGTATTTTATGCGGTCTGTCCCTTATTTTATCATATCATACGAAAAAAAGCTATAATTTTTAAAAATAAATTTATTGGATTAGCTTTTACTTCGGCTGAAAAGTGTAATTTTATGCCTTAAAAAATTAAGAAATATATAATAAACAGGAGAAAAACACAAGAAAATGAAAAAAAGTAAAATAATTTATAACAAATTTTTGTTTTTTTATTTACAAAGTATCAATTTTTGTGTTAATATAGTAATGATATAAAATTGCACCCGAACGCTAAATTTAAAATATAGATTGTTAAGGTGCGATAAGTACCGCTTATTATGCGGACATTTGCCTGTGATTCAGAAGGCTTTGATAAAATTAACTTATTAACTATATAAAAACGGAGGTAAGCTCGGTGGGTAAAGAGAAGAAGGAAAAAAAGGTTAAAAAGGAAAAACAGCTTGATACAAAAACACCAAAAGCGGCAAAGAGCGAAAAAGTAAAAAAGACTGAAAAGGCTTTGAAAAAGGAAACAAAGGAAGCGAAAGCTCCAAAAGCTCCAAAGGCGGAAAAGCCTGCGGTGAAACCCGTAAAGGAGAAAGAGCCTGTTGTATTTGTTGAGCCGATAGACGATTCGTTTGACGCAATGGACTTTGTTACTACAAAGGTTGGCGGCAAATGGAAAATGAAAGTAATATACGCTCTGCGTGATAAAAACAGTAAGAGATACAGCGAAATCAAGTCCAGTGTACCGGGTATTACCGATATGATGCTCAGCTCCAGCTTAAAGGAGCTTGTGGAGGACGGTCTGGTTGAGAGAAAACAGTTCTCGGAAGTACCGCTCAGAGTTGAATATCAGATATCCGAATTTGGTTATGCTTTGACCCCTGCGCTGAACGAAATGGTAAAATGGGCAATGGCCAACAGATAAAAAGACATAATACTTCTCTTGTAAATTTTTTGATTAACAGTTGACGGCGGCATAGTAAACGTGGTACAATTAACAGAGTGATTTATTTATTGTTTGACCGTTTAGGAGGATATCATATGAACAAGAGAACAAAAATCAAGATTTTTGCGCTTGTTGCAATCGTATTATTGGTAGCCGCCGGAGTGGTCGTCTTTTTGATTTTTAATAAAAACAGCGACCCCGGATTGAATAAAGAAGAATTGTTTTATCAAGGAGATGCCTCCAAGATAAATAAAACTAAGGAGCAGACGGAAACATTTGTTGTGGCGTCATCACGAGTACCTATGGATTTAAGACCGTATATGCACGAAACCGAGGTTGGATTTGCAATCTCTCACCTTGTGTATGAGCCGCTTGTTGACGTTACGGCTGACGGGGATATAAAACCTGTACTGGCTCAAAGCGTTACCTTTTCAACTGATGGGCTTACGGCTTCCGTTACATTAAAGGACACGGTGTTTTCAGACGGAAGCAAGCTTACAGCCGACGACGTTATCAATTCTTATAAAACGTTTTTTGCTTCGGATTCGCCGTATTATGATAAATCCAAAGCAGAGGTGCTGACAGGCTATTATAATTTTGCGTCCGGTGCTGATGAAGAATTTAGCGGCATTAAAAAGATAAGCGATTCGGTAGTTGAATTTTCGTTTGTATCTGTTTCTGCAAAGAATATTTATGCCTTAGATGTGCCCGTTGTTAAAAACGGCACTGACTATGCCATCGGTACAGGCGAATATATAATAAAAGAGATAAAACCGAGTATATCCGCAACATTGGCAAGGAATGAAAACAGTACATCCAATAAATACAGCTATAAGCAGTTTGTATTTAAAACGTTTTCTGCTGAAGAGCTTGAAAAAGCCGTGAAATCATTTGATGTTGATTTGTTTTTTACAAATACAAGCAGTATGCTTGATATAATAAAAACCGGCGGATATCATAATGTATACCGAATGAGAGATAATATATATTCATATATAGGCTTCAATATGCATTCGGTTATGTGTAAAAACGAAAACATACGCAAAGCAATAGCTTATGCGATTGACAGAGCCGAAATAGGCAAGGCATATTACAGCGATTATGTAACGTCACTTGGAACAGTCAGTACAACAAAGACGAAAGATTCTTTTGAGAATATGTATAAGTTAGACGTCGCACTCGCACAGGAAAAGCTGGAACAGGGTATTAGCGAGCTTACCGAAGTAATGGCAATGCCTGCCGATATGGTTGACGGAACAAGAATTATGCTCAACTACCTGTGCCAAAACGATTCTTATTCGCATGGATTTTTCCTGAATTTACAGGAGGCCTTGAATAATGCGAAGATAGGCCTGGTTGTTGTTGGAGTTGATGAAACAAACTATGTGCAGACGCTTGCCGGCATGGAGAGCTTTGACATTTATCATAGGCTGAACACCGAGCAAAAGCCACTGGAAGTAATAGAAAACATAGTTGCGCAGGACAACGATATAAACAATGAGTATACAGATATGATTAAGGAAAAGTATACCGGCGACTATACAGAGCTTCTTGATTCTGTTGAAAGCTTTGTTGATGACAGATGTCTGCTGATACCTACCTTTACCGATGACTACTATGTTGCGGCACTTGCTGATATTGACACGGAATTAATTCTGCCGTTGATATTACAGTGATTTTAAAGTCGCATTTAAACAGCTCATAAGTATTTAAACTTAACAATAAAAGCAGGAGCTTCGATTAACCTTACGATTAATCGAAGCTTCTGCTTTTTTCAATATGCATCGCAACTACGCCGTGACGCCGTTCTAATTGATACTAATTATCATTAAAACGGTTTAAACAGGTGTTATCGGAAAATTTTGCAGAACGTGGCGGAGAACGCAGGAATACTGACGTATTCCGAGGACGACAACAAAGTTATGTGGAATTTAACGGAACAGATGTTAATCTGTTTTATTGAGAATTAGTATGAGTGTGCAATCTGAAATTTTGCGTAAAATAAAAAGTACGCAGTATAAATACCACGTACCGAAAAATACATGACTCTACAGGATTGTGACCAAACAAACCTATTCGTTTACACCTATTAGCAAACATAAAATGTAGAGCACGTACTTTTACCTGAATATAGTAAAAGTATGTGCCGATAGGTGCAAAATATACCGGTACCCAATTAACCTGTCGGTTGGAAAATTCAGTTTGTTTGGTCAATAAACAGTGTATCACACATTTTCAGAGAAATCAAGAAGAATATGTAAATCCGATTTTGGAGCTTTAATAATGAGAGTAAAAAGCCTGTGTGATTTAATTTCTACAATACTTTGCTGTCGCTCCCGGAATACGTCAGGTGCGGTGCGTACGCAAGGCTGTATAATTGGTTATGGAAAGAAACAACAATGTTACTCGAAAATGTAATCAGACGCAGTGAATAAAGCTTTTATCTGATATAAATGTGATGTACAAGCGGACGCTGCTTGTTTCTGTTCTTTCTTGTAAAAATTATTCTCACCTAAGGCTACTCTTTCTATCAGTAATTAATATAAACTATTGACAGACCGAATTTTAGCCGTTATGATAATATTATCAGTTAAATTTGTGTGTTTGCACGCAGTTTGTCTGATATTGTAACAAAACAACAACGATTCAGCAAACAATGAACAAAGGGGGATTTATTGTGAAAACAAGTAAACTGCAAAAAGCACTTACCGTGTTTACCGTTCTGGTACTTTTGGTGTCGTTAATAACGGTGGGAAACACTGCGGTATTTGCATCTGCCGCACCTGTAACCAATCTGAGATGGGATGGAAATACAGCCCGCTGGGACGCTCCCGCAAGCGGAGAGGTTGCCAATTATAATTTAATAGTATTTAAAGATGAGGAGTTTGTAGTAATCTTTACTCCTGTTGAAACATACGTTGATTTGTCAAAAACCTTGCTTGGCAACGGAACGGGCGACTATACCTTTGCCGTTTTGGTTTGCTATAAGAACGGTGAAGCGTCAGAGCAGACAAAATCCGATGTATTACAATATATCGGTACGCACGTACATAAGGGTGTGCCGCACAGCTTTAAATACCCCACCTGTACCGAAATGGGCAGTAAAGAATACTATGAGTGCAAAGGATGCGGCAAATGGTTTTGGGATATTCAATGCAAATATGAAGTAGAGAGCAAAATGGATATCATGCTTGACGCATACGGTCACGATTGGGGAGAGTGGGAAGTAACAAAGGAACCCACCGCTACGGAAACCGGAACTAAAATGCGAGTATGCAATAATGACCCGGATCATGTAGAAACGGAAGAAATACCTGCGCTTGGTTCAACAGCATCATCTGAGAGGTCGTCTGAGCCGGTAAGTGAGCCTGAGAGCGAGCCTGCATCGAGTGAAACTGTATCGGAAGAAGTATCTGACGTTCCGTCAGAGGTGGAATCCGAACCGGAGGTTGAAAGCTCGGAGCCGGTGCCTGAGGATGAGCCGGAAATATCGTCAGAGGTAACAGAGGAGCCTGCTACAAACGCTGATGCAGAAAGCAAGGACGATACATCGAAAATGATTTTTTCGGCAGAAGACAATGATGGAAAAATCGAAATAAAATTCAGGATAAGGCCGCTCACGCTTATCATTATTATAGCCGCTTTTGTTGTAGTGGTTTCAATAATTATACTTATTATAATTGCCCTTGCAAGAAAAAAGAGCGGTACTGACAATGAGTATAAAAAGATAAAAATAGATTGATATTTCAGCACAAATAAAAGAACAGAGCATATTGTAAGGCAGAATCTTACAGTATGCTCTTTTTATATTGTATTGTTTAATTTAAAAAGAAGAGCAATGAGAATAATAGTCATAATTTAAAATAATTAATTTTCACTTGCCGAAAAATGAAAAAATAAATTTTCATTTTACGGCATGGTATTTTAAATTGACGTGATGTATAATATAGACAGTGACAGAGATAAACACCAAAACAACAAATTAAAAAACAGAGTTTAATACTGTTATCTGTTTAAAAGTCTATAGTCCAAAAACAGAGAACAGTAGCATACGGTGAAAGAAAACAGTTTACCCCGTGCGTGGCTCACACGTTGCAAACGTTTATTGAGCTGATTAACATATTCCACACCCCTCTTTTAGAAATGACGTGTGGGCTGCGCAAAAATATATTTTTTTGCGCCGTATAAACGATGTACAGCAAACAATTTTACACTAAACCTACCACCACGTTTTACAAAACAACACAGCAAACAACTTAATAACAAACTCAGCTTGGCAATAAGACGCTCCGAAACTTACAAACAACTCAGCTATAAACTCAGCAGCATATCAACCACGGAGTAAATAGTGACACACTCTATCACAATAGCAATCGGGCAGTCTGATACTAATTATCATTAAAACGGTTTAAACAGGTGTTGCGGAAAATTTTGCGAAACGAGGCGGAGGACGCAGGAATACTGACGTATTCCGAGGACGACAACACAACTATGCAAATTTTAACGCAACAAATGTTAAAGGGTTTTATTAGAAGAT
>CADBRB010000123.1 GCA_902796955.1 uncultured Ruminococcus sp. | reverse complement strand
GAGCAGGAGGATATCTCGCAATATCTGTTGTATGACGGCATCCATACCTCTAAATCATAAGTTTTTGCCGAGGAAAATCCCAAATCTCCCGTTGAAAGGCACACAACTCTGTATGGCAGACCTAATAACTGAAGAACTCTTTCTGCATCGTTCGTCAGCTTTTCAAGCTCATCATATGATGTTTCTGGCGTTGTAAACTTAACAAGCTCAACCTTATTAAACTGATGCTGTCTTATAAGACCTCTTGTATCTCTGCCGGCAGATCCTGCTTCAGCTCTAAAACAGGCTGAATATCCGCAATACTTAACAGGAAGACTTGCACCGTCCAAAATTTCGTTTCTGTGCATATTTGTTACTGGAACTTCTGCGGTCGGAATCAGGAAATAGTCTGTACCCTGTACCTTAAATGCATCTTCTTCAAATTTAGGTAATTGACCTGTACCCGTCATAGACGCTCTGTTAGCCATATATGGCGGCAAAACCTCGCAGTATCCATGCTCTGAGTGGGTGTCCATATAAAAATTAATGATTGCTCGTTCAAGTCTTGCACCCAAGCCTGTGTAAAAGTGAAATCTCTTACCGGTAACCTTTGCGGCTCTTTCGGGATCAAGTATCTTTAAATCTGCGCCGATATCCCAGTGAGCCTTAGGTTCAAAGCCGAAATTTCTCGGCTCTCCCCACTTTCTTATTTCAACATTTTCGCTGTCATCCTTACCTACAGGTACGCTCTCATGCGGTATATTGGGGATGGAAAGCAATATTGTCTGCTGCTTTGCTTCAAGCTCTGCAAGCTCTGTGTTAAGCTCAGTTATTTCATCGGACAGCGACTTCATCTCCGCCATTATTGCGGAAACATCTCCGCCCTGCTTCTTTATTATCGGTATTTGCTTGCTTACTGCATTTTGGTTTGCCTTTTTAGATTCTGTCTTGCCTGTTATTTCACGTCTTTTTACGTCAATCTCAAGCAGTTCGTCTATTTTTGCGTCTAAATCCATGTTTCTGTTGCGCATGGCTTGTTTTACTCTTTCCGGGTCGTTTTTTATCACTTTGATATCAAGCATTTTAATTCACCATACGGTCGTCTGACCGCACCTTTCTTATTTAATAAGTTTTTTATATTATTCTTTTCCGAGTAGTTGAGCAAGCTCTTTAAGGTCTTCTGCACTGTAAAATTCTATTTCAAGCACACCCTTGTCCTTTTCTCCTCCGCATACTCTTACTTTACGTGACAAATGTTCGTTGAGTGCCAGCTCTACCTCATCATAAAACGAAGCTCTTTTTACTGTCTGCTTTGGTTTTTCGGGCTTTTCCGGCTTCATGTCCTTATTAGCCTTCTTTGCCATTTTTTCAAGCTCTCTTACGGATATTTCGTTTTTACTTGCAAAGTGCGCCGCCTCAATAAGCATTTTTTCATCCTTAAACGCAAGCAATGTTCTCGCGTGACCTGCGCTCAGTTCGCCTTTTCTCACCATTTCTATAACTTCTTCAGGCAAATTTAAAAGTCTAAGTGCATTAGCTATTGCGGGACGGGATTTTCCCACAGACTTTGAAACATCGTCCTGAGTGAAGCTATATGTATCCATAAGTGTTTTATAACCCATAGCTTCTTCAATAGGGCTTAAATCTTCACGCTGTAGGTTCTCTATTAGAGCCAACTCCATAGTTTCGGCGTCAGTAAGCTCTCTTACTACAACAGGAACTTCAGTTATTCCTGCCATTCTACAGGCTCTCCATCTTCTTTCACCGGCTACAAGCTGATAGCCGCCGCCAAGTATCGGTCTAACCAGCAAAGGCTGTAGCAAACCGTGTTGTAATATCGAGTCCGCCAAATCAGCAAGCGATTCTTCGTCAAAATCCTGCCTCGGCTGTGTTCTGTTCGGCTCTATCTCAGATATTTTTAATGTTACGGTACTGTTGCGGTTTTCACTCTCGTTTTCCATAAATATAGCTTCAAGCCCTTTACCAAGACCGCCTTTTTTTAATGCCATTCATACCCCTCTTTTCTTGTTTAATAATTTGTTTCACGTGAAACATTCCACGCTTTATAAATTCACAGATTTAAGTCTGCATCATTAGGAGTTCTTTTTTATTATTTCACGTGCAAGCTCCATATAGCTTTGTGCGCCTGTACTTGACTTATCATAGTATTGTATCGGTCTGCCGTAGCTCGGTGCTTCAGAGAGCCTTACGCTCCTCGGTATAACAGTTGAAAACACTTTTCTTTGAAAGTGTTTTTTAACTTCCTCTACAACCTGCCTTGTAAGGTTCAGCTTTCCGTTATACATTGTAAGTAGAACTCCCTCTATATCAAGCATACCGTTGTACTGGCGTTTTATTCTTCTTACACTGTTCATAAGCTGAGAAAGGCCCTCAAGTGCATAGTATTCGCACTGTATAGGTACAAGCAATGTGTCTGCCATACAAAGCGCATTAGTGGTTATCAGTCCTAAGGAAGGCGGGCAGTCAATAATAATAAAATCATAATTTGCCCGTATAGGTGCTATGGCATTTTTGAGCCTTGCCTCCCTATGCTCCAAATCTACAATTTCTATCTCGGCAGCCGCTAAGTCCAAGCTTGACGGTATTATATCAAGATTAATGAAGTCAGTGTGTTTAACGGCCTCTGCTCCCTTTGATTCGTCCAAGATGATTGTATATGTGGTGTAATTCGCCTGCCTTCTGTCAATACCAACGCCGCTTGTAGCGTTTCCCTGCGGGTCAACGTCAACAATAAGAGTCTTTTTGCCCAATATACCCAACCCGGCAGCCAAATTAACAGTTGTTGTGGTTTTTCCCACGCCTCCTTTTTGGTTTGCGACGGCAATTATTTTACCCAAAGTTACTCCCCCTTTAATAAAACTGATAAAGTACATTACAAGCTTATAAAAACGACAGATTTGTCACTTTTACAAGTAATTTATCATTGCATTGTCGCTATCTAAATAATTATATCACTATGTTCATTAAATTTAAAGCTTTTTTTATCATTTTCTCACCGTTTTTGCGTTTTTCTTTGCATTTTTATATAAAACCAAAACACCCTAAAGATTACTCTTTAAGGTGTCTTGGTTATAAGGGGTTAGATAAGGAAATGGGTATGAGTGGGTTAGTCGTACTCTTGTTTAGTCGGAATACTAATACCTGTATATAACAATTTGCAATTTACTAACTCAATATAGCTGTTAATCTGTGTACATACAACATTTCATTAGTTTGTTAAGTATTTTCAAAGCATTGTAAATGCCTGATTCTAATTCAAATTCAGTTATGAACGTGTCTGTGTGATTTTTCTAATAAAGTGTATATAAAAAAGTCAGCACTGCAAATAATCTCAGCTTTTTATCGCATTCAATGCGGTATTAGTATTTACCCTCCGATAGGTGCTTGTCTGCAAGCTTATCAAAATAATCTCCGATATATTATCGGATATGTAGAAATCAATTTACTTAATTTGTTGTTCTTATACTACTGTCCGGCAAATAAAATCGGACGTTTTCTCTTCTCCTGTTTGCAAGAGTTATGCTCTTTTTTAAAATCAGTAGAAGTTGTGCCTGATGGCTGATTTTTTAGGTATTCGTACCGTATATTCGATAAATTCATCGTTTTCGTTTTTATCGGCATGAGCGTCTATACCAGACATTCTCATCGTATTTATAGCCTTGTTGATTGTGTTTACAAAAATGCGAACATCCTTAATTACAATATGCTTTTCTGATTTGTTTTTTTGAGTCATCTCCGGCTTTAGTAAAGCTTCTTCAACAAGGGCTTCTGTTTTACTTACATTAAGATTCTCTTTTACAACCTTTGAAAGTATCAGTAACCTTTGCACTTTGTCTTCTATACGAATGATTGCTCTTGCGTGACGTTCGGTTAAGCCAAACTTAATGATAATTGCCTGTTCTTCCTCAGTAAGTTTCAGCAATCTTAGCTTATTTGCAATAGCTGATTGACTTTTACCAAGTCTTTTAGATGCCTCGGTTTGAGTTATGTGAAACTCACTTAAAAGGCTTTGTATTCCTCTCGCCTCTTCAAACATAGTTAAGTCGGCACGCTGTATATTTTCGATTAGAGCAAGCACAGCGCTCTCGGTGTCATTGCATTTTAGCACAACACAAGGTATTTTATCATTACCTAAGTATTTACACGCTCTATATCGTCTTTCACCTGTAATTATCTCATATGTACCGTCATTGCTTTTTCTTACTGTTATAGGCTGAATAAGTCCGTTTTCCTTTATACTGTATGCCAACGTGCGCAGATCCTCCTCGGAAAAGTATTTACGTGGCTGGTTAATATTCGGGTGTATCAGTTTAATTGGTATATCTGTTATCTTTTTTTCATTCTTTGTAAGTATGCCCATGATATCACTTTCTTGTATGATTTATACTGACTTAAAATTTAGCTTTTCAAGATAAATAGCGTAAAACTCTTTATAGATTTGTTGTTCATACAAAATCTCGGCTGTAAAAAAAACTTAAGATATTCAGTTAATAGACAAAAGGAACGACTGTTTTACTAATAAATGTAGTTATAGCAGTTTGTAACACTTTTGTTTGTTGTAAGCAAGTGTGCAATATAGAAGCGGACAATATCCGTATCCACTTGCTATTCAAAGTTTTACGTCAACATCTTATTACAGGCTTTAATTAAAAAGCAGTATCAGCGCTTTGCTGTGAGATTAGTATAACATAGACAAGCACCTTATTATGTCGAATCCTGAGCAATTTTTTTGTAATAATATAAGTGTTTCACGTGAAACAAGTCGTAAGGCTCGCAAATAAAAAACCGTATACGCATTTATTGCGTATACGGTATTAATCATACTATCGGTGATTTTGCAATTTTGGACCCGTGGCGGGGATACTTAACCGGCGTAGATTTTATTTTATCAATCGTTACTATAGCTCTGCCGCTATCGTCAGGTAATGTAAATTTATTAACATTACTTACCTTGCCGCCCAAAGCAGCAACAGCTTGCTTAGCCGTTTTTAACTCATTATCGCAATCAAAGCCTTTCATGGCAACAAATCTGCCGCCGACTTTTACATAAGGCATACAATACTCACACAGCACATTCATAGATGCAACAGCTCTGCTGACAGCTAAGTCATACTTTTCTCTATGAGCAGACGTTCTTGAGCCTTCCTCTGCCCTGCTGTGTACAAGCTCTGCGGAAATACCAAGTGAATCAAGCAACTCCTGCAAGAATATCAATCTTTTATTTAAACTGTCAAGTAAAACAAGTTTTATATCAGGCCGCATAATTTTCAGCGGTACTCCCGGAAATCCCGCACCGGTTCCTACATCAATAACAGCGGCGTTATTCGGTATATTTACATACTTCAAAATCATCAAGCTGTCAATAAAATGCTTTACCGCCACATCATAAGGCTCTGTAATTGCAGTAAGATTTATTTTACTGTTCCACTCAATAAGCATATTATAGTACAAATCAAATCTGCTTATCTGCTCGTTATCCATAGAAATTCCGGCATTCTTTGACGCATCAATAAGATATGATTCCAATTTTGTCAAACAACATCACTCTTTCATTGTTACTGTTTATCCTTTTGCGAGAGCCAAATTACAAGTACCGAAATATCGGCAGGACTTACGCCGGATATTCTTGAAGCCTGTCCAAGATTTACGGGACGTATTTTATTTAGCTTTTCCTGAGCTTCCAACCTAAGTCCAATTAAGCTTTTATAATCAAAGTTTTGCGGCAAAAGTCTGTTTTCAAGTCTGCGCATTTGCTCAACCTGAGCAAGCTGTTTATCTATATATCCCTTGTATTTTACTTCAATTTCAACCTGTTCAAATACATTATCCGGCAGTTTTGGTCTGTCAACATCAATTTCAGTTAAATCTTTATATGATATTTGAGGCCTTTTCAACAAATCAATAAGTCTTATACCACTTGACACCTCAGATGTTCCACGTGAAACAAGTATATTGTTAAGCTCGATTGTAGGTGAAAACACCGTATCCGACAATCTGCTCAATTCATCTTTTATCTGCTGTTGTTTTACAAGGAACTTATTCCACCTGTCCTCATTAATCAACCCGATTTTGTAACCTATCGGAGTAAGTCTTGTGTCGGCATTGTCCTGCCTTAGAATAAGCCTGTATTCAGAGCGAGAGGTCATCATTCTATACGGCTCATTTGCACCTTTAGTAACAAGATCATCAATCAATGTGCCAATATAAGAGCCTGCACGATCCAGCAGTAAAGGCTCCTTCCCTTTAATCTTAAGAGCAGCATTTATACCTGCAACCAATCCCTGTGCTGCCGCCTCTTCATAGCCGGAGCTGCCGTTAAACTGGCCCGCACCATAAAGACCAGGTAAATCCTTAAACTCCAAAGTAGCGTACATTTGAACAGGATCAACACAATCATATTCAATGGCATATGCACTCCTCATAATAAGAGCATTTTCCAAGCCCTTGATTGTGTGGTAAAAATCAATCTGCACATCCTCCGGTAACGATGAAGACATACCTTGAATATACATTTCCTCCGTATCTGCACCGCATGGCTCAATAAAGAGCTGATGCCTTTCCTTATCGGCAAATCTCACTATCTTATCCTCAATACTCGGACAGTATCGTGGGCCGATTCCTTCAATTTTGCCTCCGTATAAAGGACTTCTGTGTATATTATCAAGTATTATTTTTTTGGTATTCTCATTTGTCCAGCTTATATGGCAAAGCACCGTGTTTTCAAGAGGATTGACCGTTTCATAACTGAACGGTATCACAGGCTCGTCGCCCGCCTGTTCCTCCAAATCAGAAAAATCAATGGAGGACTTTAATACACGGGCAGGTGTACCTGTCTTAAATCTCCTCAACCTTAAGCCGAGCTTTAATAAGCTTCGAGTTAAAAAAGTGGCGGGAAATATCCCGTCAGGCCCGCTTTCATAGGAAACATCGCCAACAAAAACCTTACCTCCGAGATATGTACCCGTTGCAACTATCACAGCCTTTACAGTAAATCTTGAACCGAGCCGCGTTTCCACAATCCACTCATCGCCATTGCGTTCAACACTTACAATTTCGCCCTGTCTTAAATCAAGGTTTTCCTGCAATTCGAGCTTATGCTTCATAACCGAGGCATACTTTTTTCTGTCAATCTGCATTCTGAGCGAGTGAACAGCAGGGCCCTTCCCCCTGTTCAGCATTCTCATTTGAAGCATACACTCATCGGCAGTTTTGGCCATCTCTCCGCCAAGCGCATCAATCTCTCTTACAAGGTGACCCTTTGCAGTTCCGCCTATAGACGGATTGCACGGGCAGTTTCCTACAGCGTCCATATTAATTGTAAAAATAGCTGTCTTACATCCAAGTCTGGCTGCAGCAAGACCTGCCTCAATTCCTGCGTGTCCCGCTCCTATTACAGCCACATCATATTTACCGGCATCGTATCCCAAGTACATCATCTCCTAAAATACAAAAACAAAATAACTAACCAATCGTCAATCATAAAATTTAGATTTAAAATCTAACATTAAAAATATAAAGAATAAGAATTTATTTTCCTACACAAAACTTTTCAAATATATTATTTATAATCTGCTCACTCGCCTTTTCACCGGTAAGCTCGCACAACTCATCTATGGCATATTCTATGGCAACAGTCACCGCATCCAGCGTCAATCCTGCGTTTATGGCGTCTAAGACTTCATAAAGACCGCTTTTTGCTTTTAAAATTTTATCTCTTTGTCGTGCATTAGCCAAAATAACTGTATTTGAATCAATTTTTTGATAGTAAATTACCCTTTTAATTGTATTTTTAAAATTATTTATATCATCGTCATATTTTGCAGACATTAAAACAACTTCGCTGAATTTGGATTTTATAAATTCGACATCGAGTTTATTTTCCAAATCTGTTTTATTTACAATAGCAATGCTCGGTATTCCGTTCAGGTTTTCAATAATCTGAATATCATAATCCGTAAGTACAGATGAATTATCAAAAACAGCAATGGCAAGTCCACAGCTTTTAAGCTTATCCATTGTTCTGTCTACACCTATTTTTTCTATAACATTATCGGTGTGACGTATTCCGGCCGTATCAGAGAGCTTTAAGAGTATATCGTCTATAGCAACCATTTCCTCTATTATATCTCTTGTTGTACCCTCAATATCCGTCACTATAGAGCGCTCACATCCGGCAAGCAAATTCATTATAGTGGATTTGCCGACATTAGGGCGGCCTATAATAACAGTATCTACACCGTCACGCATTATTTTTCCGTTGTCGTAATTCTTAACAACCTCATCAAGCGTATCTATAACGTCAGTGACAGCGGATTTTACTTCCTCTGCTGTTATTTTCGGAACGTCCTCTTCCGGATAATCAGCCCAAGCCGCAAGATGTGTGGCAGTTTCAATCAATTTTTCTTTGATTGCGCTGACCTTTTTAAATGTATTACCCTTACGTGCGTTAAGCGCAGCTCTTGCAGATTCTTCTCCTCTTGCGCTTATAATATCCATAACAGATTCAGCCTGAGTTAAATCCATTTTTCCGTTTAAAAAAGCCCGTTTTGTAAATTCTCCGCCCTGTGCAGGCTCAGCACCGGCATCCAAAACAGCACGCAATACCTTTTCGGTTATATACATTCCTCCGTGACAGGAAATTTCCACAACGTCCTCACCTGTATAACTGTGCGGCGCACGGTATACAAAACAAACAACCTCGTCTATAATCTCATCATTGACCCGTATTTCGCCGTAACAGCCCGTGTATCCGTTTAAATCAGATAAAGTAACATTCTTCCTGTATGCTTTAAACAAGCCGTCACAAAGCAAAATTGAGCCTTTACCGGACACTCTTATAACACTTATGCCGCCTACGCCCCTCGGTGTAGAGATTGCCGCAATTATTTTTTCGGACATTCAGCTTCATACCTTTCATAAAACCAAATAAGTTTTCAACACTCAATTTCAAAACTGTTGAAAAGCAGATTAAATTTTATTATACACCCAAAGGCATAAATAATCAAGCTGTATACTAATACTAAATTCAAGATAGAAGCCTGCTTGAATTTGAAACGGTATTTTTCTCAGTACAACGCTTAAACGGACAGTATCAGCTTTGATAAAGCACACTTGTCATATCAGTTAAAAATATATTCCCTGTGCCTTACTCATTGTGAGTAATCCAAACTCCTGTACTTTGCTCATCTGTTTGTATATCACATTATATAAAAATAAGCTCTCTTCAACCTTTTTATTGTAAATGTGAAAAGGCTGCCACAAACAAATTGTGACAGCCCTCTTTTTTAATTTTCTACTAATTATTCAAAAACCGGTATCAGCTTAGCCCCGTCCATGTTTGTAAGCTGAGCATAAAGTCCGGATTCCTCTCTATTTTCCTCATAAATAATGTAATAATAGTCGTTCTTATCCTCTGTTATAACCCTTTGCACCGCAATATCGGCATATTGGGTTTTTATTACTTCCTTAGGCTCATATCCCTCCGGGTTATTAATCATCATGCCGGTCACTCTCAAACCGACAATTCTTTCGGAAAGCTCTGTTTTTTGCTCTACTTCGTAGTCCAGTAAAAACTGGCAAGTTAGCTGATTACACTCTCTATCGGCTATAAACTTAGTCAGGTTAAAATTACCTCTGCCGTATTTGCAGTAGGTATATTTATCGCCGCTTTTCTTTAAGAACATAACATACGTATTTCCCTGCTGTAAGGGTTTACTGTAATATTGCGAATAAAAAATTCCGTCATCACTTATACCCTCATTAACAGACAGTGTAATATTATCCTCAGCGGCTACATTTTCACCCTTATAAACCTTTACTATTTTTGCATTTCGCATGGATATAACGCCTGTAGCTTCTCCGTTTGGGTTATACGTAACCTCGCTGGTTTTATTTGAAAGTTCGTCCATCACTATCAGTTGTACTATAATATCGGCTTCGTTTTTTAAATCCATATAGTTCATAAGATATGTATCATCATGGACTTCAACTTTATTATCAATATAGATTTTTGTCATATCATCAGAGTACGTGGTTTCTTTTGTACATCCGGTAAATACGGATATAACACCGAACAAACTTATAAACAACATAACTAATATCTTTTTTGTCATAACAACTCCCCCTTAACAAGAAAATCACGATAAAATCTCACATAAATGTATAATCATTATTAAAATATACAAATTGTATATTTGATTAATCTATAAAATTACTAAAAGAGCAATATCCTTTAAAATATCCGTCAAAGCTTACCTCATAGTAATACTTACCCGGCAAAGCATTCTTATCAAATTTAGCCTCTCTTACCTTCAAATCTCCAAAGTTAGTCTTTATTATTTCATACGGATAGTATTCATCAAAGCTCCCCTGTAAATTATGCCCTACCTTCAATTTTTCAAGCTTTTCGGCAAGCTCGCTTTTTTCGGTAAGCTCATAATCAAAGATAAGCCTCAAGCACATTTCTCCTACCATTTCACCCTGAGTAAAATTATGCTTTCCGCCCTCCTGAGATATAAGTCTGAAGCTGCCGTCATCATTAATTTTAATAAAAACTATATAGTCCTTATCCTTAAGCATGGGAGTATCAACGTTCAGCTTATAGCAAATCTTATCTTTACCTACTCCCATATGTTCTTTTATTATCACATCGCCGCTGAAATCGGCAGAAGTATCATTTTTATACACTTTAACAACGTGCGCCTGCCTGTCAGACCAAAAATCTTCAACAGCACCCGACGGATAATATGTAAAACGGCTGTTATCGCTTGTAAGTTCGTCCTTTACCGTAATATGAGCCACTATGTCGCTGTCCTTTTTTATTTCATCATAAGAAGAATAATTTTTTTCGTTTAATGCCATAATCGACTTTTCGGCTTCATCGTAAGTTACCGTGCAAGACGATAATGCCGAAGCCAAAATCAAGCATAATAATAAGCACAATGTATTTCTGATTTTTTTCATTTCAATCCACTCCTTTGTATAAAACTAATTGGTGAAATTGCTGAAAATTGCATATTTATCACCGTCCTCCGACGAAACCTCAAAATACAGCTTATCTGAATTGCCTGTATAAGCCTGCTTTATTGTTAAATCTCCGTAATTTGTGTCAACACTCAATGCACTGTAATATCTGTCGTATTCACCCGGTTCTGTCAATTCTTTTTTTGCGTTTATCTGCAATATTCGTTCCGTTACAAGATTTTTTTTGCTTGCGGGAGTTTCGTAATCCAATAAAAAACTATACTTCAATGACTGTATATTCATGCTGTCGTCAGTCATATTGATTTTGCCTTTTCTGGTACAAAAAATACTGTACATACGCGTCAAATCAACATCTTCTCCACGCTGTAAAAACTCTTTAGCGGCTTTCGTTGATTTTTCGGTCATGTTCTCTTCATTCAAAAAAAGTACATACCTGTTGTTTTTAACAAGTGCTTCATCATTAAACCCCTGATAGTAAAATTTATCGTGTGAAACAGCATTAAAATCCTTGACCAGTATATATTCGTTTAAATGCCTGTCGGTATTATTCTTATAGACCTTTAAGATTTTTGCGTGCCTCACAGCATAGGCAACATTTGCATGAATTTTATCACCGTAAGATAAAACACTGTTTTTACTGTTCAATTCATCGCAAATCTCCGCAAGAACGATTAAATCCGACTTATTCTTTAATTCATCATACGAGTAATCAGAAAATTCAACATAAACAGACACAGGCTCACATTCATCAATCGTTATAGTTCTGCTGTTATCCAAATAAATTATAAAAACAAAAAACAATAAAATTACAAGGTTTATTATTGATATTAGCTTTTTCATTAAATCACACTCCTTTTATATTCTAATTACATTATAATGTTATATTAATTTAAAGTCAATACAAATTCCAATATTTTAATGCTATAAATAAAAAATGGTAATTTAAATATATAAAAGGTATTTTAATGGATTATAAATTGTCGATTTTTCATAAAAATTGTACATTTATTTCAACTTAAATCAATCCACATTACGAATAAACATATTATATATAGACTTATCTTCAATCTATAGTAAAATTAATTCTAAAATTTTACTATAAAATTTAAATCACCTTAAAGATTATAGTAATCTCTAAGGTGATTTTTCATTAATAAGAACTGTCAATCCTTATTTCCCAAATCAATTTTTCCGTATAAGCTTACATTAGCACCCTCATTTGACGGAACTCTTCTTTCGCTTACAAGAGGTTCCCCTGTAAGTGAAGCGTCTTCGGGGCTTCTGCGGCTATTCTCGTTATAACTGTAGTTGCGTCTTTTATACTCGCCTCTGCTGTTGTTATATGAAGAATTTCTTCCTCTGTTATAGCCTCTGTTATATCCTCTGTTTCTGTTATAATTTCTGCTCTTCGGATCAGGGCCTATAACAACGTGCCTGTTCATATTTTCGCCTTCAGACCATGAAATAGCACCGTTGACCGTCTGAACAGCAGTATGGATTATTCTTCTTTCGTATGGATTCATAGGCTCAAGGTTAGATGTTTGACCTGTTTTTACAGCCTTGAATGCAAGATTTCTGCCTAATATTTCAAGAGTTTTTTCTCTTTTTTCACGGTAGTTGCCGGTATTTATTGTAATTCTGTAATAAGAATCATCCACCTGATTTGCAACAAGTCCCGTAAGATATTGCAGAGAATCAAGAGTTTCTCCTCTATGACCTATAATAAATCCTATGTTTTCGCCTGTAAGATTAAACTCTGCGCCGTCGTCGTTTTCCTGTATCTCGATATTAAAATTCTCAGCGCCCATCAGCGTCAAAATATTTTTCAAATAATCTGCGGCAACCTGTATCGGAGATAATTTAATAAACGCCTTTACCTTTGCAAGGCTTCCTCCGAAAATACCGAATTTCTTTTTTTCCGGCATTTGCAAAACTTCAAATTCAGCATCTGCCATGTCCACTCCTAATTTTTCACAAGCCTGTTGCTGTGCAAGCGTAATTGTTTCCGCAACACCTATAGCTTCCTTAATCAAAATTACACCTCCCGATAATCTTTCATACTTATTCCCGATAAAAATCTTTTAAATGATACACTTCAGTCGCTTACGTTGGATTGGTAAGATTTTGCGGCTTTTCCTCTACATTTCATTCTGCCTTTACCGAAAAACCAGTATACAATTACTTCTTTCCTTTTTTATTTCCGTTTGTTTTGTTTGATTTTTTATTTGTGTTGGCATTTTCCTGTGTATTTGTTTCAAATAACTTAGGATTGTAATAGAACTTCACATTTTTTTCTTCTTCTTCAAGCAAAGCTACACGCTGAGCTTCTGCCTTTGCCTCCATTATAGCGGCACTGTACCAACGCTGTAAAACTATCGTTGTTACAAATCCGAGTACAGTAGATACTATCCAGTAAAATCCAACGGCGGCAGGTGCATTATATGCTATATAAGCACTCAATAAGGGCATTAAAAGAATCATGTACTTCATGCAGCCCTGTGTTTTTGACGCCGTACCGGTAATTTTCATCTGAAAATAGCTTGCAAGCCAAGAGGATACAAGACAAAGCACCGGTATTATCCAGAGCATGGATTTAAAACCGCTTCCGTTAGGAGTTGACAACAAATCCAGACCTAAAAAATTAAAGCCCGAACTGAATTTATCTATGTTGGCCATGTCAGAAGCACTTACATCGGACGCCAAATACTGCTTTATTTGAGGAAAAATCTTTACCGCCTCAATCTGGCTGTAGAATGTAGCCACTTTAGAACCGACGCCCGGCAGCTTTACAACATAATCAACTATTTTTGTAACGCTCTCCGATGCTACGTGTACCGTATTTGCAAGCGGATTAATAACGGAATAGTAAACGCCCAGCATAAAAAGCATAGGTGCTAAAGATGTAAGACATCCGCTTGTAGGGCTTATTCCCTCTTTTTCATACAGCTTTGCGGTTTCCTCGTTAAACTTAACTTTATCATTGCCGTACTTTTTTCTTATTTCCGCCATTTTGGCCTGTACTCTGGCGTTAGACGCCATCGACTTTTGCTGCTTGATAGAAAACGGAAACATGATAATCTTCAATATAAACGTAAAAATTACGATAGCAATGCCGTAATTCTTAACAAGCAAAAATGCCGCCCATAAAATATATCCCAATATGTTTCCGAAAAAATTAAATATACCTGTCATTTGTTCCTCCGATAATATGCAATAAAATCTGTTTTGTCAGGCACAGGATCAAGCCCGCCCTTTGAAAACGGGTTACATCTTAAAATCCGCCAAACTGTCATAATACTCCCCTTGAACGCACCAAAACGTTCTATAGCTTCAAGCCCGTACTCGGAGCACGTAGGTATATACTTGCAGCACGGGGGTTTATTGGGTGATATCCCGGTACGGTAAAATTTAATAAGCTTAATCAGAATACGCTTCATTTTCTTTTGCACTTACACACATAATTATAAATCTGTGTACCTTTCTCAGCTTTTTAATAAGACGGCCGAAAATAAACTTATCCAAATGATTCTACTGTTTGTCCGTTTTTAAGTTGTTCAATATACCGGCATCAGCTAAATGATGTTGCATCATAAGCAAAATATCGCCGCTTTTTAACTCGGCTGTTTTAGCTCTGGCTACAAATACTATGTCATATCCCTGTTCAAGCTCTGAGCATATACAGGTATATGCAGAGCGTATTATTCTTCTGGCTCTGTTTCTCTTAACGGCTATTCCTGTTTTTTTGCTTGTTGTTATACCTATGCGGTTAATTTTCAGCTTATTTTTACGCACATAAGTAATAAGAGCAGGTGAAACATAGCATCTTCCCTTGTAGTAAGCACGTCTGAAATCAACGTTCAAACACAACGTAGTTATTTTACTCATAACAAAAGAGCCGGTACTCCCTCACCTCTCAAATAATTTTACCGTTTTTTTACGCATTATTGTGTCGTATCATTTACACTATTAAAAAATAAGACCACTCTATATGTGGTCTTTTTTTGCTGCGTAACCGTAAGACACCGCAATTTCGGGCCTTTACAGCCGACTCACCCGTTATCAGTAAGTCAACCTCTTTCTACCCTTGGCTCTGCGTCTTGCTAAAACCTTGCGTCCGTTAGAATCAGACATTCTCTTTCTAAAGCCGTGTTCTTTCTTTCTGTGCAGCTTCTTAGGCTGATAAGTTCTTAACATTCTCAAAATCCTCCCTTCGCAATATCATCACGGTTTACCCGTACTGATATATTATAACTTAACAAAATGCTTTCGTCAACTTATTTTTTAAAATTATACCAATTTTAAGCAAAATGAAGTATACATATCGGAACAATCATCAGCTATTATTCCAATTTGGAATTTTAATTACTAAAAACTGTATTTTTTATTATTCGTTTTACAATCAGTCACGCATATATTAAAGTAAATATAGAATAGTTTAATTTAATATAGACTTATTATTTATCAGGTATTGAAATGAAAAAGAATTTATGGTATAATGATGCACAATAAATTATAATGGGTTATTATGTTAAAGAATAAGATGGAGGTATGAAAAGAATGGAATCTTTCAACGAAGCTTGGTCTATCATTTGCGATTACTGCCAAACACGCATAACAGATGTAGCTTACAAAACATGGATCAGCAGAATTTCCCCCGTTAAAATAGACTTCGATGAAGGCGAAGCCGTACTGCTTGTCCCAAATGAATTTCACCGCCAAACTCTCACAAGATGCTATATGCCGCTTTTAAATGAAGCTCTCACATCTATATTCGGTGAAACGCTCACCATACGATTGACTGTTCCAAGTGAAATGGATACAGAATCTCAGGATAATAAAAAAGATGTTGATACAGGCAAAGATCCCAGCTATGAGCTTACATTCGATACTTTTATAGTAGGCTCATCAAACAAGTTTGCCCATGCGGCAAGCCTTGCCGTTGCCACAAATCCAGCAGGAGCATATAATCCGCTGTTTATATACGGTAATTCGGGTCTTGGCAAAACTCACCTTATAAGAGCAATAAGTAACGATATAAAGAAAAATCATCCGAATATGGAAATAACCTATGTAAAGGGCGATGATTTTACAAATCAGCTTATAGAATCTATAAGGATGGGTAATACGGCAGAGTTTAGAAACAGATACAGAAAAGCCGATGTTCTGCTTGTTGACGACGTACAGTTCATAGGCGGCAAGGAATCTACCCAGGAGGAGTTTTTTCATACCTTTAACGCTCTGTATGAGGCAAATAAACAGATAGTGCTTACTTCCGACAGACCGCCAAAGGAGATTAAAACTCTTGAGGACAGGCTCAGAACACGCTTTGAATGGGGTCTGCTTGCAGATATACAGCCTCCGGATATAGAAACCAGAATAGCTATAATACGCCGCAAGGCGGAGCTTTTAGATATGACTATAAGCGATCAGGTGTGTGAATACATAGCCACACGCATTAAGTCAAACATACGTCAGCTTGAAGGCGTGGTTAAAAAGCTCAAGGCAAGATATCTGCTCAACGGGGAAAAGCCAACTATTCTGACCGCTCAGGAGTCTATCTCAGATATACTCAACAATGAGCTTCCGCCGCCATTGACGGTTGAAAAAATAGTTGACGAGGTAGCTCGCACCTACGGAGTTACGTCAGAGGATATACGTTCCATTAAAAACAGACGTGCAAATTTGAGCAACGCCCGCCATGTGGCTATATATATAGTCCGTGAAATAACTCAGATGTCCATGTCCGCAATAGGAGATGAATTTGGCGGTCGTCATTACTCTACCATTGTATACACCGTACAGCAGGTAGAAAAGAATATGAAAAAAGACCCTAAGCTCAAAGCTACAATAGACGATATAATCAAAAATATAAGGGACAGATAATTTTTTTACGCCGAAACAATGTTGAAAACTTTTCAACAAATAAACATTATATGTTGAAACAGCGTTTTTCGGTATGAAAAAGTTTTTAACATTTCCTTTAACATTCAACATTGACAATTCAACATTTCATAAATTGTTGAAAAGCTTGTAAATCTTTCAACAAAACGAGCCGCTGCTTATGTTAATATTGAGTTTATGTGATTTTTCGCATAAAAATCAAAGCGGACAAGCTTTTCCACATAATTCACACCCCCTACTACTGTTACTAAAATCTATGATAAGATAGGTTGATTTTTTCTGTTTGAAAGGAGTTTTCTCTATGAAACTGACCTGTAACCGTCAAGAACTTTCATCGGCAGTTACAAATGTGCAAAGAGCCGTATCAACAAAGGCTTCCATGCCTGTACTTGAAGGAGTATTGATTGCGGCTGAAAATAATTCCATTACATTTACCGGTTATAATCTTGAAATAGCCATGATGACCACCGTAGAAGCAAACGTTATAGAGGATGGATCTATAGTATTGCCGGCAAGGCTTTTCGGAGATATAGTACGCAGGCTGCCGGAAGATACCGTAATAATAGAAACCGATGAAAAGCTGGTAACTTATATTCACAGCGGCTTGGCAGATTATCAGATAATGGGTATAGACAGCAAGGAATTTCCCGAACTGCCCCAGATAGACGAGAGCGAAAAGATAGTATTTAACAGCGGTCTTTTAAAGGATATGATACGTCAGACCATATATGCGGTAAGCGTTGACGATTCAAAGCCCGTTCATAAAGGAACGATGTTCGATATTGAAGATAATACGCTAAAGCTTATCTCGGTGGACGGATTCCGCCTTGCAATGAGAATAGAACCGATAGAGGACGCCAGAGATACCAAGTTTATAGTTCCGGCAAAGGCCTTATCGGAGGTATTAAAAATTATAACAGACGAAGAAAAAACTATTGATATACTCGTAGGCAGACGCCATACGGTATTCAAGGTTGAAAACTACTCCATAGTTTCCAGATTACTGGAAGGTACTTTTCTTGATTATAAGAATACCATTCCAAAGACAGTCGGTACTGAGGTAACACTCAATACACGTCTTATTACAGACAGCGTTGAGAGAATGTCACTTCTCAATACTGAAAAGATTATGAGCCCTGTAAACTGCTATGTTGCTGACGGACAGGTAAAGCTCACCTGTTCAACCTCAGTAGGCAAAGCAAACGATGTCTTAAATGCAAATGTCACAGGTAATATACCTCTGAGAATAGGATTTAACAACAGATATCTGCTTGATGCGTTGAAAAATACGAATACAGATGAAATAAAAATGCAGTTTAACGGCCCGCTTACCCCTATGAAGATAGTACCTACAGAGGGAAATTCCTTTATTTTCCTTGTAGTACCGATGAGGTTGAGAGATGACAACTGAAAGAATTTTAATAGATACTGAATTTATACGATTGGATAATCTTATGAAATACGTGGGTGCTGTAGATACCGGCGGACAGGCCAAGCTTGAAATACAGGGCGGCTTTGTAAAGCTCAACGGTGAAATTTGCACCATGAGAGGTAAAAAAATACGTGCCGGCGATAAGGTGGAATACGACAGTAAGATATATGAGGTGCATCAAGCGTGAATATAACACGCCTTCAATTCAGCGGATTTCGCAATTTAGAAGATTCTTTCATTGAACCCTGTGAGGGTGTAAACATAATATACGGCGATAATGCTCAGGGCAAAACCAATCTTTTGGAATGTATATGGCTGTTTACGGGCGGTCACTCCTTTAGAGGCGCAAAGCATAGAGAGCTTGTAAATTTTGAGAGTGAAAACGCCGCTATAAAAATGAACTTTTATTCTCAGGAGCGAGATCAATATTCTACAATAGACATAATAAACGGCAAGCGTGAGGTAACGGTAAACGGAGTTAAAAAATCCTCACCTGCCGAAATGATAGGCAAATTCTGTGCTATAGTGTTTTCTCCGGAGCATCTTACTCTTATAAAAAGCGGCCCAGGAGAGAGAAGAAAATTTATAGACGGAGCAATTTGCCAGATAAAACCCGGCTATGCGGCTCTTTTGGCAAGGTATAATCAAACTCTCAACCAGCGCAATGCCTTGCTTAAGGAAATACGCCGTCAAAGCGAGCTTAGAGATACACTTTCCATATGGAGTGAAAGGCTTGCTTATTTGGGCGCTCATATATGCTTTGAAAGAATAAATTACATGAATAAGCTCAAAATAAACGCCGAAAAATTTCATGACGGCATATCAAGAGGCACGGAATCCTTTGATATAAAATATTCTTCGACATGGGGATATAAGGATCACACCAAAATCGAAGAAATACAAAACAGTCTGTTTAAATATCTTGATGAAGGTTATAAAACGGATTTTCAAAACGGAGTTACCTCTTACGGCCCTCACCGTGACGATATTGATATTTTTATTAATCAAAAAAAGGCAAGAACATATTCATCTCAGGGTCAGCAGCGTTCCGCAGTGCTATCGTTAAAGCTTGCCGAGGCTGAAATACTCAGAAGCAGTATTTGCGAAAAGCCCGTTATATTACTTGATGATGTTTTAAGCGAGCTTGACGCATACCGTCAGGACTATCTGATTAACGAGATAAAGGGCTGGCAGGTATTTATAACCTGCTGTGAACCTTATGCTATAAATGAAATGCTCAGCGGTAAAAGCTTTCGTCTTATAAACGGAAAAATAGCCGAAAAGAAAGAAAAAATTTAAAAACGATGTTTTCAACATCACATTACATCAATGTTAAAAATCCACTCATTATAAAAGAGGAATAGTATGTATCTTCATCTTGGTCAGAATACAGTTGTAAATAAAAACAACGTTGTAGGTATTTTTGATTTGGACGGTACTACCGTATCAGTAAAAACAAGGAATTTTTTACGTTCGGCAGAAAAAAGCGGAAATGTGTTCAATGTATCGGACGAGCTTCCGAAAAGTTTTGTAATATGCGAAGAAAACGGAAAAACAACTGTGTATATAAGTCAAATGTCAGCGTATACCCTGTTAAAAAGATTTTCTTCAAAGGAAGTTTAATTTTTCTGTTGAATAAAAAACACAAGATTGAATCATTATTACTATGCCGGGTATAAACAGCTATTGAATAAAATTATGCGAATACAGCAGTTGAGATTTATATAAGTCGGCTTACCTGTTATTTGTAATTTAATAAAAATGATGCCGTTTTTTTTAAATGCGGCACACCAAAAACAACAAACGCCATACAAACAAGAAGGTGAATGTATGCCTAAAAAGCAGACGTCAAAGAATAAAAAAACACATTTCGGATTAGCAAGGTGTCCGTATTGCGACAGTAAGGTTTCGTATTTTACGTCTTTTTTTGACAGAGATGACGGAGAATATACCTGCGAAAGCTGCGGAGAAACATCAAACATTTATTTTGTTAAAAAGATTAATATAGCCGTAATTGTGGTTTCACTGCTGTCAATTATAACATTTGTTTTATACTTTTTCTTTGGGGATAAATCATCAGTCTTGGGAATAATATTGGTTTTCACGCCGTATTTTATATTTTTTGCCTCTACCCCGCTGTTTTTCAGACTTTCACCAATGGAGGAAAGACCTAAACCGAGAGAGAAAAAAATCAGTTCCGCTTACAGCAAAGAGCAAAACAAGGCAACGGAAAGAAAAAAACAGCCTCAATCAAAACGCCATATAATAATAAACGAAGAGAAGCCCAAGACATCACCTCGTTCAGCAAGTAAAAGCTACAGCGAAGAGGAGGATTTCTTTGAAAATTATGAAAAGAGAGCCGAACAAAGACGCAAGCTTGCCGCAGAAAGAGAAAGAATTTCTCAAAGAGGCGATGATATAAGGAGCTATGAGAGAAGTCAAAAATCAAGAGCTTACCCGAATGTTTCGGGAGCGTCAACATCAAATAAAGGCTCGCTCTCTGAATATGAAGGTGCTACACGCATAAGAAGTGCGGTTACTTCTGATGATATAAAGAATTACGGAAAAGAAAAAATATCAGAATCCGAAAAGAATAAAAGCAGATACGACATCTTGTCGCAATATGAAATGGCGGCAGAACAAATAGAAAGAAAATCAGACTATGAACGCCAGTTACAAAGGCGACAATCTGTTCAAAATTTTGATAGAGATATAAAAATACGTCAAAAGCCTGTTGATTATGAGAGAACGGTGCAAAGAAGAGAACCAGCTCCGGAATATGAAAGAAAGGTGCAAAGACGTGAAGCTCAGTCTGAATATGACAGAGAGGCTTTAAGACGAAAGGCTTTGGAAGAATACGAAAAATCCGTAAAAAGACGTGAAGTAAACGCAGACTATTCAAAAACATCTTCCGATTATGACGGATACGTAGTAAGAAAAACCTCAAATTATGCGGATAATTATAAATCGAGGGTAACGGAGAATGATGAAAGGGTGTATTCGCCCGAAAAAAGAAGACCGGCAAGCGATGATTTGCGTCAAAGAGAAAGAACGCTTACCATAGAACAGCGCAGAGCAATAGCTCAGCGCCAGGCGAGAGCGCAGGCACAGCAGAAAAAATCGTCCGCCGACTCTTACAGCAGACTTAATATGAATGATTTTGATGATTTTGATTGATGACTCAAAAGCGATATCATAAATTTAACACGGGGTGATAAAATGATAAAGCTTCCGGTTTGTCCGTATTGCAATACGGTATTCTACTATTCGGATGTGGTAAGACTTTCAAAAAAGAAAACAGGAGAATGCTATCATTGCAATAAAAAATTCAAGGTTTCAAAATGGAAGGGAAGAATCATTTTTTATTTTATATTTGCTGTGGTGATAAGCCTGTTAGACGTGATTTTTCTACATATAACAGATACAAAGACAGCATTGCCTATAATAGCCTTTACGGTAATATGTGTGATACTCTCACTGCTTTTTTTGCCGTATACGGTTAGATTTTATAAAAAAGGTGAATTAAACAAAAAAGTAAAACGATAAAAACTTTGTGTCCGCTATTTTAACGATTTACAAAGAGTATATGTAAAGCGTTTTATTAAAATACGTGTATCAAAGTATATATAACTTTTTAAAAAGCAGTTCGGGCTAAAGCCTTAACTGTTAGGAGGTTTTAATTTGGATAATATGTCAATTTCTCAGACAAATCAAGAGTACGGCGCCGATGAAATACAGGTGCTTGAAGGGCTTGAAGCTGTAAGAAAGCGCCCTGGAATGTATATAGGCTCAACAGGACCGAGAGGACTTCATCATCTTGTTTATGAGATAGTGGATAATGCCATTGACGAAGCACTTGCCGGATATTGCGATAAAATAGACGTTGTAATAATGCCGGGCAATATAATCAAGGTAACAGATAACGGCAGAGGCATACCGGTTGGAATCAATCAAAAAATGGGAATACCTGCTGTAACCGTAGTATTTACCGTACTGCACGCAGGCGGTAAATTCGGCGGAGGCGGATACAAGGTATCCGGAGGTCTGCACGGTGTTGGCGCATCGGTTGTAAATGCTCTTTCGGAATGGCTTGAGGTCAAGGTTTGCGACGGAGAAAAAATATACAGGCAAAGGTATGAGCGCGGCAATATAGCCTCAGAGCTGGAAATTATAGGCGAAGGTACGGAGAAAGGTACCGAGATATTGTTTAAAGCCGACCCCGAAATATTTACCGAAACTACTGAATATGACTATCAAATACTGGAAACAAGATTGAGAGAACAGGCATTTTTAAATGCAGGCATACATATAGAGCTTAGAGATGAGAGAGCGGAAGAAGTAAGGAAAAAGAACTTCCTGTATGAAGGCGGCATTAAGAGCTTTGTTGAGTATATACACAAAAAGCGTTCTCTTGATGTGGTGCATGAGGATATTATGTACTTCTCCACCTCTATGCCGGACGACTCTGCGGCAGTTGAGATAGCGATGCAGTATAACGACAGTTATAACGAGCTTCTTTTGAGCTTTGCCAATAATATACATACCACGGACGGCGGTACTCATGAAGAGGGATTTAAACGTGCGCTTACAAGAGTGATGAACGATTACGCCAAAAAGTTCAACATATTAAAGGAAGGCGATAAAAGCCTTTCCGGTGAGGATTTGAGAGAAGGACTTACCGCTATAATAAGCGTTAAGCTGAAGGAAGCGCAGTTTGAAGGACAAACAAAGGCGAAGCTGGGAAATACTGAGATTAGAACACTTGTAGATAAGCTTATATCAGACAAGCTTACTGTATATCTTGAGGAAAATCCGGCAACGGCAAGAGCAATATTCGATAAGGCGCTTGCGGCGGCACGAGCCAGAGAAGCCGCAAGAAAAGCCCGTGATCTTGTAAGAAGAAAATCGGCACTTGAATCTGCCTCTCTTCCCGGTAAGCTTGCCGACTGTCAATCGAGAAATCCGGAGGAAACCGAGATTTACATAGTTGAGGGCGACAGTGCAGGCGGTTCCGCAAAAGGCGGACGTGACAGAAAATTCCAAGCTATACTTCCTCTGTGGGGAAAAATGCTCAATGTTGAAAAAGCCAGACTTGACAAGGTTTACGGCAATGATAAGCTAAGCCCGGTTATAACGGCTTTAGGCTGTGGAATAGGTGACGAATACGACCTTACAAAGCTGAGATACGGCAAAGTAATCATCATGGCTGATGCCGATGTTGACGGCTCTCATATAAGAACACTGCTTCTTACATTCTTCTTCAGATATATGCGTCCTCTTGTTGAGGAGGGTCATGTTTATATAGCACAGCCTCCGCTCTACAGAATTACAAAGGGTAAAGAACACAGATATGCATATTCGGATGAAGAAAGAGATTTGATATTGAGTCAGATACAGGGCAAAACAGATATACAGAGATATAAAGGTCTTGGTGAAATGGACTCCGAACAGCTTTGGGAAACCACCATGAATCCCGAAACACGCACCATGCTCAGGGTACAGCTTGAGGATGCGGCGCAGGCTGACGAAACCTTTACCATACTTATGGGCGATAAGGTTGAGCCGAGAAGAGAATTTATTGAACAAAACGCCAAATATGTACAAAATCTTGATGTGTGATTGATACAAAACCTTAATAAAACCGTGTTAATAATTCTTAATGACGGCGTTTATTGAAAAGGAGAATAATTATGCCTACATTCTATGAGGGAGATTGTATAGTACAAATCACCAATCAAAAAATAGATAAAGAGAGCTTTGCGCAGGGCTTTGTCTATAGAGAAAAAATCCTCGGAAGCTTGAAAAAATCAATATGGTACTGTTTGTTTTTTGTAATAATAGCTTTTATATTCGCAATTCTTACAGTAAAAGAATACGTATTGTATAAGATGGCGGTTAAAGCAATTATAAGCGTATTGTCCCTGATTGCGGCGGTATACGTTACAGCTGTAAAATCCGGTGTGATAAAAAAATCCGCCTGTAATTTGTATGAATCGTCAGAGCTTATGCACTCCCCCGCCACATTTAAATTTTACAGGGACAGCTTCTTTATAGATACGCAGTATGAAAGCTTCAGCGGTTATTGGACGGATATATCCGCAGGAGTGGAAAACAATGAAAGAATAATGCTTGCAAGCGAGTGGATATCACGCCCTATAGTAATTGTAAAGACGGAGCAAAACAAAGAACTGACAGATAAGCTGTCACAGCATTTGCAAAAAACATTGGTCTATAAGTATAAGAAAAAGGGCTGACGGAGGTGCTTTTATGAAAGAGATAACATCAGTCACTTATCTGACTACAAAAGAGGATTATGTAAAATTCAGGCAGGCGGGTATACTCGGCGGAATAGACAGTCAGGATAAAAGCCTTACAAGGGTAATCGGTATTTTTTTAGTTGTAGTGGGATTTATAGTACAGTGTGTGAGCATACCTACTCTGACGATTTTTGAAAAAAACACCGTTACTGTACTGCTTGCCGTATCGGGAATAGTGACAGCTCTGTATTACGATTTGATAAAGCCCGCATTCATAAAGGCGGAGGCGGAAAAATTCCATAATAAAAATACCGACAAGATGATTTCCAATACTGTTACGGTCTATGAAAACATGATAGAAGTTAAAAACTACAGATACACCGCAAAGCTGCCGTTTGAGGCTGTTTGCGCCTGCTATGAAAACGATGATGTGTTTGTCTTGTACCTTTCAAGTATAGAATTTATATTTATCCCAAAAAGAAATATGGAAACTGACGCTGTAGATGTATGCGGAGATGTTTTGAAGCAAAATATAAAAAAGTACGTTAAAAAAACCGGAAAAAAATAACTGCCGATATTGCCATAATGTAAAAATAATAGGCAAGGTACGCAAGAATATATCAAACAAATATGTGAGGTGCTGTAATTGAGCAGTGAAAATTTATACGAAAATCAAAAAATAATCGACGTTGAAATAAATAACGAAATGAGAAGATCGTTTCTTGATTATTCAATGTCGGTAATAGTTGCAAGAGCATTGCCTGATGTGCGTGACGGCTTAAAGCCCGTTCACAGAAGAATTTTATACACTATGTACGAAAACTCCCTCTACCCGGATAAAGCGTACAGAAAGTGTGCCGATACCGTAGGAAGCGTTTTGGGAAGATATCATCCGCATGGTGATGCATCGGTATATGATGCGCTTGTAAGGCTTGCTCAGGATTTCTCAATGAGATATTTGCTGGTTGACGGTCACGGTAACTTTGGTTCCGTTGACGGCGACCCGCCTGCCGCATACCGTTATACAGAGGCAAGAATGAGTAAAATGGCGGTTGAAATGCTTACCGATATTGACAAGGATACCGTTGATTTTACAATGAATTTTGACGACAGACTTAAAGAACCTATGGTATTGCCGTCAAGATATCCGAATCTGCTTGTAAACGGCTCAAGCGGTATAGCTGTAGGTATGGCAACCAATATTCCTCCGCACAATTTAGGCGAAGTAATAGATGCAATGTGCCTTGTTATAGATAATCCGGATGCTACAGTTGATGAGATGATGACCTGCATACAGGGCCCCGACTTCCCTACCGGCGGTATAATCATGGGCTTTTCCGGCATAAGAGCGGCTTACGCTACGGGCAGAGGAAAAATAACCGTGCGTGCAAAAACCGAGATAGTCGAGGATAAAAACGGACGCAGTAAGATTATAGTTACCGAGCTTCCGTATCAGGTAAATAAGGCAAGGCTCATAGAGAGCATAGCCGATTTGGTAAAGGATAAGAGAATAGAAGGAATTACAAACGTTGAAGACCACTCCGACAGAGTAGGTATGCATATTGAGATAGACGTCAAGAGAGATGCGTCCGCTCAGGTGGTATTAAATCAGCTGTTCTCGCTTACACAGCTTCAAATAACCTTCGGAATCATAATGCTTGCCATAGTAAACGGCGAACCTAAGGTGCTTAATTTAAAGCAAATGCTGCGCCATTACATAGATTTCCAAGAGGACGTAGTACGCAGAAGAACTATCTTTGAGCTTAAAAAAGCCGAAGAAAGAGCGCATATCTTAGAGGGCTTAAAGGTAGCTCTTGATTACATAGACGAGGTAATAGCCATTATAAGGTCATCAAAAGACCAGGCAACAGCGAGAGAACGACTCAGTGAAAGATTCGGGCTTGACGATATTCAAACTCAGGCGATAGTACAAATGAGATTGGGACAACTTACAAATCTCGAACGCTCAAAGATAGAGGACGAATTAAAATCACTTATGGAAAAGATAGCGGACTTTAAGGATATAATAGCGCATGAGGAAAGAATATACGCTATAATCAAAGAAGAAGCTTTAGCCATAAGAAATAAATATGCGGATCCTCGCCGTACCGAGCTTATGGCAGTAAGCGGTGAGGTTGATATTGAAGACCTTATAGTACGTGAGGACTGCGTGCTTACCATGACACGCTTCGGATATATGAAGCGTATGGGTGTTGACGTATATAAAACACAGCGCAGAGGCGGACGCGGCGTAAAGGGCATGAACAGACGTGAAGAAGACGTTGCAACTGAGATGTTTATTATTAACAGCCATGACTATGTATTGTTCTTTACAAATCAAGGCAGAGTTTACAGGCTTAAATGCTACGAGATACCGGAGTGCAGCCGTGAAAGCAAGGGTATGAACATAGCCAATCTTCTGCCCTTACAGCCAGATGAAAAGGTAACCTCATTCATCAGAGTGCCGGAATTTGAAGAGGGCAAGTACCTCATCATGGTAACAAGGCAGGGTATAATAAAGAGGATAGAGTTGAATGCTTATCATACTGCACGTAAGGGCGGACTTATAGCACTTGACCTTAACGAGGGCGACGAGCTTGCGTGGGTAAGAATGACCGACGGAAGCAGCGAAGTGATTGTAGCTACCAAGAAGGGTATGGCTATAAGATTTAAAGAAACCGATGTTAGACCGATGGGTAGAATGGCACGAGGCGTTAAGGCTATTACTCTCGCAGAGGGTGACGAGGTAGTCGGCATGGCGAGGGTGAGAGAGAATGCATATGTATTGACTGTTTCCGAAAAAGGCTACGGCAGACTTTCAGAGGTAAGCGACTATAGATTACAGCAAAGAGGCGGCAAGGGTCTTACAAACTACCATATTGAAAAATTCGGTGATGTTGCCGCAATCAAATCCGTAGATGTTGACGATGATATAATAATGATTTCATCTGACGGAATTATTATCAGGTTTGAGGCAAGCTCAATACGTATATGCAAGCGTCCGAGCAAGGGCGTTGTGCTTATGAAGGTAACCGATGACAATAAGGTGGTTACAGTTGCACGTGCGCCGCATGACGTCGAGGAAACAAGCGAAATAGCAGAAGCCGATGACGAAAAAGAAGACGATGAGATTGAAGAAAATGAAATCGAAGAATCCGAAGAGCAGACAGGCAGTGCTGAAGAGCAGGAGTAATTGATAAGAGTAATTACAAAAGGCAAACTCCGTATTACGGTTAATCCGCAGTACGGAGTTTTTTGCTGTCTTATTTTAGGTAAAACTGTTCTGCCGTTCCAATCAAATATCTAAGGAAAAATACAGAAAGTCTTGCGGATTTATCTCTGTAACACAATGCTGTTATTGTGTGAAAATGTAAATTCACCTGCGGCACGCATATCATTTTGCCGCTATAAGCAATAACAGTGTTGCTGACCATTATGTAAAATTACATATAGGATAACGCAAAAATGCCGTAAATAACGGAAAAACCATAGAAAATTAACCGGCATTGTAAAAAAAATATAAGTCAAAACACTCCCAAATATAACTGTGTGTATATTTTCGGGAGCGTTTTCTATATATAAACCTTATTAAAATTGCTGAAATTGACTGCTATATAAAAAATCGGAAAATTTATGTTTTTTGCTTGCAATTACAATTTTGGTTTATAAAAAAGACAAATTTAATGAATGCAAGGAAATTTAAAAATACTTAACAAATTAATAAATTGTGAATAATTAGTTAATAAGGAAAAATAAGTAAACAAAAACAGTAGAAATTACGAAAAATCTAAAAAAGCACGATAGACACTAAAAAAATAATTTGTAAAAATTTGAAATTACTATTGCTATTTTGTGAGTTTTATTATAAAATTAAACTTGGAATTTTATTTTGAATTAGTATGGGTTTTTATAGTTTTTATAAGAACTTGGTTAAAAAGCCGACATACGATTCAGGGATTCAGATGAGGTACTCAAAAAATCATATTATTAGACGAGAGGGTGGTCTAAGAGATGAAATGGCACAATAACGGTGGTTGTTGTATATATTTACAAAACGTATATTTTGTAAATTTATGTAAGAATTGCCAAAAAACAGAGGAATACGTTAAACATCGAAGTAATGATAACGGATTGTTATCTGAATCTATAATGCAGAAAGGAGTGGGTATATATGGACAATATGTTTTCTAAAGGCGGCAAACTGCGTGCGGGAACAAAGAAGACGGTAAGTATGTTTTTAGTACTGCTTATGGTACTTAGTACCGTTACGGTTGCCTTTACCAACGGAACTATTGTAAGAGCCGAGGATACCGAAATAGGCCCGGACTGGCAGATCTATTTTCAAAGCTTTACTCTTGACACCGGCGGTACACCCCGTCAAGTAGAAGGTACGGAAAAAGAACCTGTACCTACCGGCAAGCATACCTATATGATAGGACAGGCGGAAAAAATAGTAGGATCAATAGTTGCCATACCGTCCCTTGCGGCGGCGGATACACCCTACTGTAAAAATGTAAAAATAGGCATTGAACTGCCATACATCGTTCTTACAACAGGTGGTAACTATGAGCAGGTATACGGCAGATGCCCGGAGCCGGGAGATACACTTACAAAAACGGACGCAGAGGGACATTCTTATACCTTTGTGGCAGACAAGGTGTACGGCATAGAGGCAAAACCTGTAAATCTCAACGATGGATGGATAGTAGCTACCACTAATCCTGACGCTGTAATAGCAGAAGGTAACGATGACTATAAGCGAGGAGCTATAGTCGTTCAATCTTTCTCAACACTTAAGGTTAGAGAAAGACAGACACCTACATTTACATTCAGGTTTTTCTCAGCGAATCCAAACGATTATGATACTGCAACAAAGGCATATATTAATGTACCTGAAAATATTGTAGGCTCATGCCGTACATGGCTGTCTTACGATTATTATTATGACGGCGACGGTAACGAGATTCCCGGAAGAATTTTTACAAACGGTTTGTATGATGATAATATCGGCGTAGAACCAAATCCTAACGAGCCAAACGGAATACCTGATGTTATTGATATGCAAAGACTTGTTACCCTCATCAACTCAAACCTCACATGGGAAGTTACCATGGAGAACTATAAAAATGTGCAAACGGCCTTTGCAACGACTGATAACCCCAAGGGCTTTGCAAATACTGTTGCATGGCAGCACTATAACTATATGGTATACAAAGTATCCATTGAAAACACGTCTACTCAGTATGAAAGTGAGATAGACAGCTTTGCTATTGCCATGGTACCCTTGAACAGGGGAACTAACAATGGTAAAGGCGTTGAAAATAAGGATATGATGCAGTGGCGAGTGAACGATGACGGAACCATTACAAAAACAAAGCTGTTCAGCGTTCAAAGCGACGACCCTGACGACGTTACACCTCCTGACGGGGAAATGACGGGTGCATATTTTAAAGGATATCCATATGCCGGCGGTGCGCTTATATATGATGTAACCAATTATACGGATGACGAAATCGACGATATGGATTTTGAATATTTTCAAAACCTTCCTGATGGCATGGAATCTCTTATATATAAATATAACGGTCCTTCCGGTTTTGTATTTACCAAGGGTAGAGATTTTGACAGAGTGGATAATATGGACAGCCTTATCGTGTCCAAAGCCAGAATTGAGCAAATGAAAGAGGAAAACGACCCTGACATAAATCTGTACACCAATAAAAGGACGTTTATAGTGGCTATACCCTTCCCTCTTGAGTATTTGACTTCTCGCGATAACGAAACAAGAACGGTTGCTACTATATACTTTGATAAATCTGGTAGTACGGCATGGTCACAGGGCTATACCGGTCACCCTAATTCCACCAATCAATCGGATTATTATTTTAATGTAAGAAGAAATTCTTTTACATATGATAAATATGTTTTAAACGGCACAACTCATGCTGATCAAAAGCAAACCTATATAGGCAATTCGGACAGATATTATATAGGTAACTTCGGCAATACGGGTAACGTTCCGATTTTTAATACGGAAATAGCCGACACCATACCCAAGCAGATTGGACTTGACACAATTTCATTTAATATAGCTGCTGGCGAAAGCTTTGAAGATGTATTTTATGTTCCGGTAAAAAACGAAAGCCTGACCCCGACGCTTAATGATTGGAATACAAGCATCGACAGCGACAGCATAGAAACGGTATATAACTACGACTGGGTAAAAATTCAGGACGGAAGCGGAAATACCGATAAAACAAAAGCTTTGTATTTTGCTTTCTACAATCCTACAACAAAGCAAAGTGTATTCAAAAGCATGAACGACCTCGGCATGGCGTTTCAGGTAACTCCAAACGCAGATGGATCAACCACGTATACGGTTGATATTTCAAAACTTGAGGATGCTTCATGGCTTGCCGCAAGAGGATTGAGCGGATATAAATTTACAAGACTCTTTAAAGCCAAGCTCGCATTCCACATACCGAGATACACAAACTTTAACAGTACCATCTCGGTAAAGGGTAAATTCCCGATAAAGCTGCAATATACAAATAAGGCTGAGGGCTACTACGAATATTGGGGCTTCAACGACGGTTCTCAAGTCTTTTCGGCTAACCCTGTTGGTATAAAATATGCCGACAGCACAATTCCGAGCGACAGCCCGTATTTTTCAATAGACGAAATGAACTATTATGACTTTGAAAAGTATACATGGTCACAATATCCGAGTGGAGTTACCGGGCATGATAAACTTAATCAAGATGACACTGACCTTATGTATATATATAAGATAAACTTTAACAGCGACAGACTCGGTCAGTACATCAACAATCCGTTTGACCCGGATCATACAACATCATACGGAAGCAACTCCCCTGTTGCTAACGATGCAACCATAACCATAGTTGACTGTCAGCCAAAGCTACAGGGTACCGGCGCATACTATAACAGAATAAACAGTACTGTAGATACCGCAAATCCGCAGGAGGTTCCGATAAACAGCAACGTTGCCGCAGTAAGATATTACCTTGGCAATACAAGCCAGTCGGAAATGAACCCTGCAAGATTGCAGATAAGTAATTTTTATATAAACAATACAAGTGCAGGTCTTGCCGCAAATAAAATAATATTAAGCGGCCAGCTTTTGCAAAAATCAACACCGCAAACCATAAAAATAACAGGCTACGGTGAAAAGGAAAATATATCAGACCCGATAAACGCAACATATTCATCATCAAAAACTTTACAGGTCAGCGATTATGTGACAATCACGGAAAACGCAGACCATACAAAAACAATAACACCTAAGAACGGTGCTTCAATAGACAGCAACGGCAGTCTTGTTATACCGCTGAGGGACTCGGTTTCCGATCCGGTAGACGACACGTCTATAGTATACGTTACACAGGTAGATGTATTCTTCAGCCATTTTGACGGCAGTGTTGCCATAAACACCGCAAATAAAAATGACAACTGCTATGTTGATATCTACGGTACGGACAATACCATTGATCTTGTTACAACAAGCGGTTCGTTTGCAACTGATTACGGCTACTATTCAGAGGACGGAACGTTCAGCGGCAGCAACATCACCGCAACCTCAACGGGTTCATTAAAAGCAAAAGAGGTACAGACATCTCTGTATACGTTTGCAAACTGGGACGACACCGTTGACAGACTCAGCACAGGCACATTAAAAACAGCAAAATCACTTACAGTGCCAAATAAGAAAGAAATATACTTCTCCTACATTACAGATAACGTGACAGTAGGTGAAGGTACTAAGGCAAGACTTGAAATAGACACGCCGAGAACTACTATTGTTGACTCAAAGGACAACACAACGAGCTATGTAGATATGGATGCTACAAAGCTGGAAATGTTGATTCAGGACGGCAATGTAGTGGTAGAAAAGATAGAATTATACTATGACGGCGACAATTTCGGAGATGTTATAGCGAATAACAGATGGAGCAATGTATCCGGCAGAGTACCTAATCCAAAGATAATACTCGACTATGTAAACTCAGATCCAAACAAGAATCTGAGTACATATGACGGCGGCGATAAATCGCACTATCTTATAGATTTAAACAACTTTG
>CADBRB010000122.1 GCA_902796955.1 uncultured Ruminococcus sp. | reverse complement strand
TGGGGCACGGGTCTCCGGTGGAGACCTTTGCGATGCAATCGCAAAAGTGCCGACCGAGCCGGCAGGCGAGAAGGTGTCAACACCGTAGGTGTTGACGGAGAGGGCGCACGGGCTGCAATGACGAACGGAGAGCCTCCGCATGCACGTCTCACACAGAATTGTTATAAATATCAGCTTTGTTTCCTGCGGCTAAAACTCGTCTGTGTTTACATTCCGCACTCAACACAATGTAACCCTATGTAAGCAAATCTGTTGATTTTTCTTATACAAAGTGCTATCATTTTTATATATAGTATTAAGAAAAATCGGAGTGAACGTTATGAAAGCTTTAAAAAACACCGTTTGTATACTTTTATGTACTATTCTTATTTTGACATTTGCCTCATGCAAAAGTTCTAAAGGGAATAACGCACCATATACAAATTTGACCATACCAGCACAAAACGTTATGATGGCAGACCTTGACCCGGTTGCCGCCGCAAAGCTTTTAGGCGATAAAACAGCAATCGGAAAGATTTTTGACAGTGAATCTGCCTTTGCCGCTTTTGCAGAGCAAATCGACAACAGCGAGCTGTGCAGCACATATAATGCCGACTATTTTAAAAACAGTGATTTGATATTTGCCGGAGTTAAAACACAATCAAACGTCGGGCTTGCTCTTACGGCCGTAAATCTTACGGGCGACGTACTTACCGTAACACTCGAACATATTGCCGCTGATACCGACATTGCCGATGATATTTACATAGCTGTGTTTATCGAAACCGAAAAGCTGTATGCACAGGGGATAAAAAATGTGCTGGTTGATGTGGTGTGAGGGAAAAGCGGAAAGAGAATCTATAAAGCATTACGGGCAGTCGATTGACTGCCCGTGAATTTTTGGAAAGGGGTATGCAAAATATTACTTTATATATTTTTTGATGCCGACACTCGCTCTTACCTTTAAATATTTAGATGGAGCCGATGGTGTGCCGTTGCCCTCTGTATTACACTTCGGGCTTTCTGTTTCTATTTTTGCTTGAACTTCTGTTTCCGTCTTTTCAATCTCTTTTTCGATTTCAGCATTTTCCGCTATTTCTTCCGTTTGAGCTTTTGTTATCTCAGTAGATATTTCCGTATCATTCTTCTTTATTACGCTGTCCTTGCCTACAGTTATGTTGCAGTATGCAACTACGCTTGACTTTGCATTTGCATAAGCTACTATTGTAACCTTACCCTCTTTTATAGCCTTTAAGTTGCCGTTTTCATCAACAGTTACGACATTTGGATTTGAGGAATACCATGTTACGGACTTATCCGATACGTCAGGAAGTACAACATTTGCCGAGAGCTTTGACTTTTCGCCTATGTTTAAGGACATTGATTTTTCTGAAAGTGAAACACCTTCCGTATTGTTTGATTTATATAGTCTGTAGGTTGATGTATTTATATAGCCATAACCCAAAATTTGTCCACTGCTTAATGGATAATTTTGTCTTTTTACAGCGTTTCCGCTATTTCCCTCTATTGTATATACACGGCCGTTTGAAACATATTCAACTATACCTACATGATCCGGTGAGCCGTTATAGTCCCAATCGAAGAATATAATCATACCGGCATTTGGAGTTGTGCTTCTGGTTTTCCATTGACCTCTATTTTTAAACCATTCTAAACCCAAACTGCATCCTGCAAATTTAGGAGCCAGACCACTACTTATATAGCCACACTGATCTTCACACCATGAAACAAATGCCGCACACCACGCATAGGAATATGTTCCACCGATAGGACCGTACCAATATGTATATTTATTTGGTCTGCCTGAAATGCCAACTTGCTTTTGAGCAATTTTTACAAATTCTTGTATTGGTAAAGGCTCATTTGTTATCGGTGTAAAGATTATATAGCTTGCAGATGCATAGCCTTCTTTTCCATTGTATTCTATATGATAAAATCCGTTATACGTTTGTTTATTGTCAAAAACCTTAACCGCACTTCCCCTTGGAATCGTACCAATAATCGGTGCACTGGCATTAGGATATTTTCTTAAATTTAATGGATCAGTCTTGGTGTTTACATATCCGGTACAAGTATTTGATTGCTGTTTATCATTTAACAAATTTGCTGAACAGAAACCAAAGTATCCACTATTAACATGTTTTACAACTGCCCAACTATTGAAAACACCATAAACAATAACCTCATCGTTATATGGCATAAGCATTCTAACAGTAGCAGACGCACTTGTATTTGACATTTTCCTCAAATTAAGTCCTGTGTGGTCTGCCACAACTGCTCTTTTAGGTGTACCTGTTACAATATTGCAAGTTTTCGGATTAATACCGCCATAATACGCAAGTATATAATTTATAAATACAGTCGCAGCTTGTTCTCTCGTTATATATGCGTATGGTTCCAATGTTGTTTCAGTTGTTCCGCTAATGATGCCCTTACTTATGCACCAAGCCCATGCCATTTTTGCCCAATTAGGAATTTGATTCTGATCTTTATATTTTGTCGGAATATCTACGCCTGGGTCAGGCCATCCAGGTACAAGCCACCATAATGTATAAATTACATCCTGTCTTGTAATCCAGTTTGTATTTGCACTATAATCACCGGTTATAATTTTTCCTTTTTTTAATCTCTCTATCATTGCATTAAATTGTCCTCTGTTTAGCTTTGATGTAGGAGCAAACAAACCATTGCCTACTCCCTCCATAAGATTAAAAGCAGTGGCTGCAGCTATGCTCTGATAAGACCACCTATTTACAGGAACGTCAGTATATGACACAAACGGAATCGTTATATTTTGTGTATTGGTTATTGATTTTGTTTCATAAATCACATAATTTCTCCATTGTAGTGAGTTTTTTTTAGGATTTTGCAAAACTGCTCCATCCACTGTAAACGACACCGCACCTATTGAAAACAGAGTTGCCAGAATCAATACCAATGAAATTATTTTCTTTGTCATAGTTAAAACCTCCGTAAGTTAAATTTGATTTTTTGGTAAATTGTTTGTAAGTTGAAAAGTGTGACGTTTTAAAAAATTCTATTGCATATTTTTCGGTTTGTTTTGATGTGACAAAGCGTTACTGCGTTTTGTCAGGCTACATGAACATATAAAATCATCTCCCTGTATTCTATTTTTCTTTGGCATTATTAACGTGAATCCTCATAAACGCAACAATCGGGCAGTCATGCTTGCCTAATGCTCAACTAAAAACAGACGATAGATATGCGCTTTCGGTTTTACAGAAAATCCATTCAAGGCGCCAGCCTTGTTCTGCCTAAACCGTCTGCATAAAAGCTTGTCTGCTTTTAATTAAAGATTAGTAATCATACTAATTTTCAATAAAACAGATTAACATCTGTTACGTTAAATTCCGCATAACTTTGTTGTCGTCCTCGGAATACGTCAGTATTCCTGCGTCCTCCGCCTCGCTGAGCAAAGTTTTCCGATAACACCTGTTTAAACCGTTTTAATGATAATTAGTATAAAATTAAACTCCGTATCACTTTTCTATCCGTGATACGGAGTTCTTTTCATGTTTTTTGCTTCGGCTTTGAAAAAACGGCAAAGAAATATCCGAACACAACCGCCGCCGTAATACCGGCCGCCGCTGCGGTTATTCCCCCCGAAAGTGCGCCGATAATGCCTTGATTTTTCAGTGCCTCTCTTATGCCTACAGCCATGGTATATCCAAAGCCTGAGAGCGGCACGGTTGCGCCGGCACCTGCAAAATTCACTATCGGCTCATATATTCCAACGGCAGTAAGCACAACTCCGGCCACTACAAATCCCACCAATATACGTGCGGGAGTCAGTTTGGTTTTGTCTATGAGTATTTGACCGATTACACATATCAGGCCGCCTACCCAGAATGCGTTAAAATAATCCATAATACAACCCCTTTCTGTGGATAATCGGCATTGAAAAAACGTCAAATTAATGCTTTTTTTGCCAGCCGAATAACCGTTGAATTTAAAAATAGTATACCTTGTATTATCGCAAGTATTCTTAAAAAAGCGCATAGTATTAATATGGGAGTTACCGTCCCCAAAAGCTGTTTGGCAATGTTTTAAAGGAGAAAAAATACAATTTTATTTGCGTTTAGTATAAAACAAACTGACATAAGAGGATAAAAATCAGTGCAAAATTAGAAAATTTTTAAATTTGCCAACTTTCAGGCACAATCAGTTGAATAAAAACGCTGATTGTGTTATAATTAAGTTTAAATCGTGAAAAAGGCGGTTGAAAAAATGAGTGAAAACGAGATTTTGAAAATAGAGAATAAAGAAGATACCGCTAAGTCCAAAATGCAGGAGAGAAGGACGTTTGGATTGCCGGATGCGATTATTATACTGCTTGCTGCAATTCTTGCCGTTGGCGCATTTATATATTTCAAACAAATCCGGCAAGAGGGAACTACGGTTATCGTAGCTAAAAACAACTTTGAAATGTACCGTATAGATTTAAAAACCGTAGATGAACCATATGATTTGATAGTTGATAAAGAGCATAATATAGTTATTCATGTCGAGAGTGACGGTGTAAGTGTAATAAGCTCCGACTGTAAGGATAAAACCTGTGTAAATACAGGTAAAATCAGCTATGACGGAGAGGCGATAGTATGCCTGCCCAATGCCTGTACCGTATATATCGACAGCGATAAATCCGCAAATGTCGATGCGGTATTGAGATAGTATTAATTTCTAATAAAACTCATTAAGATATATTGTTAAAATTCGGTATAGCTTTGTTGTTGATGTAGGGCGCAGGGTGCGAAGCGCACGCCAAAGCCGCATAATCGGTTATTGAAAGAAACAAC
>CADBRB010000121.1 GCA_902796955.1 uncultured Ruminococcus sp. | reverse complement strand
TATTTATTGTAGTACGGCGGCGTGGGGAAGCCGAGTTCGGTTAAATAATCAAGCGATTGTGCGTGTGATGAAAGCGTTTCGCCCTCTATTTGCTGAACATTGAATATGAGTATATCAAGATTTCTTTGAGCCGTTACCGAGGCGTTCTTTTGCCTTAGTGAGCCTGCGGCGGCATTACGGGGATTTTTGAATGTCTTTTCCTCATTTTCTTCCTGCTTTTCGGTAAGCTTAAGAAAGTTTTCAACAGACATATACACCTCACCGCGTACCTCAAGATAGGGAATGGGACGGCTCAGCCTTTTTGGCAGTGATTTTACGGTTTTTAGATTTTCTGTAATATCCTCTCCTACGGTACCGTCACCACGTGTGGAGCCTCTGACGAATATGCCGTTTCGATACTCCGCAGAAACGGAAAGTCCGTCTATTTTTGGCTCTACAACATAAACCGGATTACTTACCGCAGAGCGCACACGTCTGTCAAAATCACGCATTTCTTCCGTTGAAAACGCATCATGCAGACTTTCCATAGGCACTGTATGCACTACCTCAGAGAATTTTTCACTGGCTTCTCCGCCGACTCTTTTTGTCGGGGAGTCGTCATAGCTGTATTCGGGAAAGTCCCGTTCAAGGTTTTCCAGTTCTCTTAAAAGCATATCGTATTCATAATCGCTTATCTCCGGCTCATCGGAGTTGTAGTATCTTTCATTGTGATAATTTATGGCTTTTGTAAGCTCGGCGATTCGTTTTTGGGCAAATTCCCTGTCCATTAAAATTACTCCTTTATTGCAAATCCTGCCTCTGTTATCATATCGGCAGATTTTTCTTCTTTTTATATTGATTGGTGGCTATAACGCATAGCCTGAATACGGCAACCGATACAACCACGAGGACAGCTGAAATACTCAGCATTTTCAGGTCGTAGGCGCATAGCGAAAACAGATTTTTAAACAAGGTTATACCTACGAAAATGCAGGCAGACATGGTTATTATCAGTGCTGTTCTGATACGGTTGAACGGAACGCTTATTCTGAACAGCTGTAAAATACCGACTATGCCCGTTAAGGTTACCGCAATAGTTGAGGATTGCACCGGCGTGAGAGCAAACAGATATGTAGCTATTTGCACCAGAACTACATTGAGAACTATGGTAAATGCGCCCGGTACGGCATTTGTCATAATATTTACAAGGAAATTGCCTCTTATCGGCTCTTTATTTGGCTCTAAAGCAAGAATAAACGAAGGTATTCCTATTGTAAACACGCTTGTAAGTGTTAGCTGTATGGGCTGGAACGGATATCTCATGTTCAAAAAAACGAACAGAACGGCAAGAGCTGTTGAATACATTGTTTTTACAAGGAATAGTGAGGCGGAACGCTGAATGTTATTTATACATCTTCGTCCCTCCGCAACTATTTTGGGCATGGAGCTGAAGCTGGAGTTCAGCAGTACAAGCTCGGCTACGTTCCTTGCGGCATCGCTTCCGCCTGCCATAGCTATTCCGCAGTCGGATTCCTTAAGTGCGGGTACATCGTTTACTCCGTCACCGGTCATGGCAACTGTGTGTCCGTATTCCTTTAGCGCAGTTACTATATCCTTCTTCTGCGAAGGAGTTACTCTGCCGAAAATCGTGTATTTTTCAACGGCTTCCTTTATCATTTCGTAAGATGTCAGCGTAGTTGCATCAACGTATTTATCAAATCCCTCAATTCCGACCTCTTTTGCAATATTTGAAACGGTTACGACATTATCGCCGGAGATAATCTTTATGTTTACCTGCTGTTCCTTAAAGTATCTTATAGTTTCTGCGGCGTCACGGCGGATTTTATCCTTTATGATAATAAGACCCTCTACGGTGATATCTTCGGGGATTTTACTCTCTGAGATATTGCTTTTTGAATGTACCAGAACAAGCACACGTCTGTCTGAATACTTTTTTATCAGCTTGGTTATCTTCGGATTCTTGTCTTTGAGAACAAATTCTGCCGCACCCATTATGTAAGTGCCTATTTTTTTAAACTGAACACCAGACCATTTCCTTTGACTGGAGAACGGTATTACCCTGACAGCTTTTTCGTCTGTTTTAACATTGTACCTGTCCTTGATTGCGAAGAATGTAGGGTTACTGTCGTCAAGGGCGTTTACCATACTGCGCAGGGCATATTCCATATCTTTATTTTTGGAATTTATCGGTACAAGCTCGGTTACCTCCATAGTTCCCTCTGTTATTGTGCCTGTCTTGTCCAGGCAGAGAGTATCTACTCTTGCGAGAGCCTCAATGCAGTACAGCTGTTGTACCAGTACCTTGTGCTTAGCAAGCCTGACTATGCCTACTGCCAGCACCGTACTGCTCAAAAGCATAAGACCTTCGGGTATCATTCCCAAAACGGCGGCTACCGTGTTTACTATTGCGGTTTTATAGGTGTTTTCGGCTATTGTAAACTGATTTATGTATAACAGTATGCCGAGCGGAAAAATTATTATCGAAACGATTTTTATTATTTTTTTAAGTGTAGTCATTATTTCCGATTTAACTTTTTTTATGTATTTTGAACCGCTGAAAATAGTAGACGAATAATTATCTGCGCCCACTCGCTCGGCTCTTGCGGTACATTTTCCGCTGACTATAAAGCTGCCTGATAGAAGCATATCTCCTGAGGATTTGTAAATTGCGTCGCTTTCACCTGTAAGCAGAGATTCGTTTACCTCACAGCTTCCTCCGGTTACGATGCAGTCGGTAGGTATCTGGTTGCCTATCGAAAGCTCGATTATATCGTCCAGAGCTATACTGTGAATGTCAATTTCTTCTTTTTTTCCGTTTCTTATTACTTTGGCTTTACTTGAAGAGATTATCGAGAGCTTGTCTATCGTTTGCTTTGCACGTATTTCCTGAATTATGCCTATCGCAGTGTTCGATATAACCACACCCATAAACAGTGCGTTTTTATATGAGCCTGATATCAGAACAGCTATAAAAAGTATTAAATTTACTAAGTTAAAAAGTGTAAAGATATTATCCTTTACAATCTGTAAAACCGACTTCGTAGGCGGGTTTGTATCTACATTTATCAGTCCGTCGGCTATTCTTTCGGCTACCTGTTCACTTGTAAGGCCTTTGTCTGCCGACGGGTTATATCTTATTACATTATCCATAAAAAACTTCCGTATGCGCTTAAATGCACAGTTTTCCTTTCCTGTAATTTTTATGAAAAATACATAGCTTATTATATAAGAAAAAGCACCGTCTGTCAATTACGTATGGTAAGGTATTTGTCCGAATATGCACGGGTTAAACACATGGCTTGTTTGATTTTCCATGTTATTTTGTCGTGTTTTGTGGAACTGTAAATAGTGCAATAACTTTTTGGAGGTGATTGCTTGAAGCTGTTTATGAGGTTAATCACGGCGGCGTCGTTCATGCTTGCGGCAGTGCTTTTGTGTTCGGCGGGAGCGGTGGCTCAAACGGCAGCACTGGACAGCGCCGAAAGAACGTGTGTAATACCCTGCGGCACACCGTTCGGCGTTAAGCTTTATACAGACGGCGTAGTAGTTATAGACACCGAAGAGATAGTAAACGGAGATTATCGCATCTGCCCTGCGGAGGAAGCGGGCATAAAAAAAGGCGATGTCATTATTTCCGTAGACGGAAATGAAGTTACGTCCAATGACGGACTTGCTGAAATTATAAACTCATCTATGGGCAGAAGCATTACCTTTGCCATACAGCGTGACGGCGAGTTTTTGAATATTGAAGTAACACCGGAAAAAACCGGAGATAACGGTGAATATAAGGCCGGACTTTGGATTCGTGACAGCTGTGCCGGAATTGGTACTGTGACCTTTTATGAGCCGAAATCACATTTATTTGCGGCACTGGGTCACGGAATATGCGATACGGATACAAAAAAGCTGTTGCCCAGTACAAACGGGGAAATCGTCAAAAGCAGGATAGAAGGAATATCTAAGGGTGTAAGAGGTGTACCCGGAGGTCTTAACGGGTGTTTTACCGATGATGCGCCTATAGGCAGACTTGCCAAAAAC
>CADBRB010000120.1 GCA_902796955.1 uncultured Ruminococcus sp. | reverse complement strand
TTTTTGCAGGTATGGCGGAATTGGCAGACGCGCATGGTTCAGGTCCATGTGAATGCAAGTTCATGCAGGTTCAAGTCCTGTTATCCGCACCAAACAGGCTTCGAGAAATCGAGGCAGATTTTATGAAAACAAATTCGTCGGCGTACATATATGTACGGTAGAGTTTGTTTTCGTGGAAAGCGCACAGGCAAGCCATTTGTTAAAGATAGCTTGCCTTATTTTTATATTTAATTGATTCGCTGCATCATTAAATATTTTTGTGCGGTCTGACCGATTTATCGACAGCCTGACAGCCCGATTTTATTGGGCTGTTTTGTTGTATATAAGCGAATGTCAGTAGCAAGGCAATGCAATGCATGAGGTTGATGAAGCGGACTTTACCAAACTCAACCTGTGAAATTTGCCTTGCCTTATTCTTGCCGGCATCGCTCGCAATACTGTTATCAGCCGATACAGCATAATAAAAATAATCTGTAACTTTTCAACTGCTACGCTGTAGATTTCTGCGGCACGACACTGTAAAACAAAGACAGGTCTTATCGTTAAGACATCTGCACAGCCTGCAGTACCGGATACATCAGGAGGTATACAATGGAAACAGAAAAGAAGAACTATGAAATTGTAGATAGTGTAGAAAAACTGGAAGCCGCACTTGATAGAGTCAGAGCGGCGCAGAAAATCTTTGCCACATACACGCAAGAGCAGGTAGACGCTATCTTTTTAGCTGCTGCCACTGCCGCTAACCAGGCAAGGATTCCTCTTGCTCAAATGGCGGTAGAGGAAACCGGTATGGGTGTTGTTGAAGATAAGGTTATCAAGAACCACTACGCCAGCGAATACATCTATAATCAGTACCGCAACGTAAAAACCTGCGGTGTATTGGAGGAGGACAAGGCGTACGGCATTAAGAAAATAGCCGAACCGATTGGTGTTGTAGGCGCTGTTATTCCTACAACAAACCCTACCTCCACCGCTATCTTTAAAACACTGATTTCTCTAAAAACAAGAAATGCCATTATCATCAGCCCGCACCCCCGTGCAAAGAAAAGCACCATTGCAGCCGCAAAGGTTGTTTTGGAAGCTGCCGTTGCGGCCGGTGCGCCCGAAAATATCATTGAATGGATAGATGTTCCCTCACTGGAAATGACCAACCTGTTAATGCGTGAGGTGGATATCATTCTCGCCACCGGAGGCCCCGGTATGGTTAAAGCCGCCTATTCAAGCGGCAAGCCGGCTCTCGGCGTAGGAGCAGGAAATACACCTGCAATTATTGATGACAGTGCCAACATCATTTTGGCGGTAAACTCAATAATTCATTCCAAAACCTTTGACAACGGTATGATTTGCGCTTCCGAGCAATCCGTTATTGTACTCGACAGCATTTATAAAGCGGTTAAGCATGAGTTTGCGGCGCGCGGCTGTTATTTTTTAAAGGGTGAAGAGCTGGACAAGGTGCGTAAGACCATACTGATAAACGGTGCGCTTAATGCAAAAATTGTCGGACAAAAGCCCGTAAAAATAGCAGAGCTTGCCGGCGTAACTATCCCTGAGGGTACTAAGGTGCTTATAGGAGAAGTAGAATCCGTTGATTTGAGCGAAGAATTTGCCCATGAAAAGCTAAGTCCTGTTCTTGCCATGTACCATGCAAAGGATATTCACGATGCATTCGATAAGGCGGAACAGCTTATAGCAGACGGCGGATACGGTCACACGTCTTCTATTTATCTCGACACTGTAAGCGCAAAAGATAAGCTCGACGAATTTGCATCACGTATGAAAACCTGCCGTATACTTGTAAATACGCCCTCTTCGCACGGCGGCATCGGCGATTTATACAATTTCAAGCTTGCGCCCTCGCTCACCCTCGGCTGCGGTTCGTGGGGCGGCAACTCCGTCAGCGAGAATGTCGGCGTAAAGCATTTAATCAATATAAAAACAGTTGCCGAAAGGAGAGAGAATATGCTTTGGTTCAGAACGCCTGAGAAAATATATATCAAAAAGGGCTGTATGCCCGTTGCTCTTGACGAGTTGAAAAATGTTATGAACAAAAAGCGTGTATTCCTTGTAACTGACAGTTTCCTTTATAAAAACGGATACACGAAGCCTATTACCGATAAGCTTAATGAATTGGGTATTCAATACACCGCATTTGCAGATGTAGAGCCTGACCCGACTCTTGCCTGCGCCGTAAAGGGCGCCGAGCAGATGAAAACCTTTGAACCGGATACCATTATTGCTCTCGGCGGCGGTTCTGCAATGGATGCGGCTAAAATCATGTGGGTGCTATACGAACACCCCGAAGTAAACTTTATGGATATGGCAATGCGCTTTTCCGATATCCGCAAGAGAATCTACACCTTCCCGAAGATGGGCGAAAAAGCTTATTTTATCGCTATTTCCACATCTGCAGGCACCGGCTCCGAGGTTACTCCGTTTGCGGTAATCACCGATGAAAAGACCGGAGTTAAATACCCGCTTGCCGACTATGAGTTGATGCCGAATATGGCTATTATTGATGCAGATTTCCATATGACCGCACCCAAAGGCTTAACTGCCGCATCAGGCATTGACGCAGTAACTCATGCGCTTGAAGCATATGCTTCTATGATGGCAACGGATTATACCGATGGACTTGCTCTCAGAGCATTAAAGATGATTTTTGAATACTTGCCCAGAGCGTACGACAACGGTTTGAATGACGCCGAAGCCAGAGAAAAGATGGCTAACGCCGCAACTATGGCAGGTATGGCGTTTGCCAACGCATTTCTCGGTGTATGCCATTCTATGGCGCATAAGCTCGGTGCATTCCACCACCTGCCGCACGGCATAGCAAATGCTTTGATGATTGATGAAGTGTTGCGCTTCAATGCGGCTGAGGTTCCCGCAAAAATGGGAACATTTCCGCAGTATGAGTATCCGCACACACTTGCCCGTTATGCGGAGGTTGCCGATTATCTTGGCGTAAAAGGTGAAAATGACAGCGAAAAGCTCACAAATCTGATTGAAAAAATTGACGAGCTCAAAGCAAGAGTCGGCATAAAAGCCACTATAAAAGAATATGTCCCCGATGAACAGGATTTCCTTGACAGGCTGGACGCTATGACGGTGCAGGCGTTTGACGACCAGTGTACCGGAGCTAATCCCCGCTATCCTTTGATGAGCGAAATTAAGCAGATGTACCTTAACGCTTATTACGGAAAAACCTTTGAAGAAACAAATACACCGGACGCAGGGCAGCTTGATGATGTGTGTGATTCCAAGCAGGAGTCTTGCAAAGCAGAAAACGGCATTGATAAAAATGTGTGAGGGAGGAATAAGAAATGACACTTGACAAAGTAATTGCGGTGAGAGCTGCTAAGACCGTCTACCGTGACGGCGACCTTTG
>CADBRB010000119.1 GCA_902796955.1 uncultured Ruminococcus sp. | reverse complement strand
GACGATAAATCAGGCATAGGCTTCAGATGGTGGTCTTATAACAGAGATGGTACAAAGAAGGCAGAAAAGTACAACTCTATAGCAGAACTTGAAGCCGCAGGATATAAGCTTGTTATAACAGCAGATACGGACGGCTGGGAGGAATACGATTACGGCGGAGCCATAATCTATACCGACGGTTATAACAACGCTGACAATAACAGTAAGAAGTTCAACAACTGGGCAGTTGCCAAAGATGAGAGCGGCAATGTTACAAACGTATTTAAGATTAAGTATACGATTTATAAGTTAGCTATAGTAGCAAACGACTCATCAGATGTTGTTGTACCTGTAGGCGACCAGATAGAATTCTGGTACAAGACAAAGGCAAGAATTGAAAATCTGCCGATGGTCTACACGGCTTCCACATATGAGAACGACAGCACAGCGTCTACAAACAAAAATACAACTACCGCACTGCACCCCGCATACTTCCCAAGAATAGGCGAGTATTATTCGTTTAACAACGATAATGATTGGAGTTATGACACATTCGGTCAGGCTTGGCCTATGGCAAGCGGTATGGGCGGTGCATGGTCCGAGCAGATAAGCAACAGCGGTATAGAAATGGATATGGACTTCCTTATCCATGACATAGGCTTTACGGCTAAGATACCGATAAGCGTAAACGGAAACGCTCAGGTTGACCGTTGGGAGTTCCTCGATCACTCCTATACGTTTATACCGGGCAGCAGCGATAATTACTCTCAGCCCAACAGCGCACCGAGAGCGCATAACGAGGGTAACAACGATGTACTCTTTGACTATGATATCTCCACCGCAAACAATATGCAGCCGGTAAACTACGAGGCAAAGCACGACAGCGGTCAGGAGAAAAAAGTACCGGCAACAACCTACTATACAACACGAGGAGCAAATAGTAAGAACTATACTTCACTTAAGAACAACAACCTCGGACGTGACTGGTACGACTTCCTCATGGCGTACAGAGCGCAAAAGGCGGATAGCTGGAACATAGGCGAAGGCAAAAAATATGCCGACAATGATGAATATAGATCATCCGCATCACCTATAGTATGGACTGAAACCAGACTTCACCTTAACAAGGCGTGGATAAACGGCTCTGCTGAAATAGCAAGCAGAACCGGCAACAAGCAGTATCAGGCGTCTATAGACGCTCTTACCAATGAACCGGTAAATCCGAGCTATCAGCAGTTCTATGAATACAACGGAGAATCCAGTTATTGGAACGGATACTATGATTACAGGAACGGTATTCAAGGTGTACTTGATGACAACTCCATGACGGCTCTTGAATACGACGAGATATTCGACATAAATCTCGGAGCCTACAACTACGGCGACTGGAATCTTGACGGCGCAATACTCACATATACCTTTGCAAGAGGTATGCAACCGATATTCAACGCCGACGGTACAATTAAGATAAGCAGTATTAAACTGGGCGGAGTTGCTCTCAACAGTGAAGATTACGATGTAAGAGTAATCCAAACACCGCAAACTCCAGTATCAGATGTTAAATATCTTGCGCCAAAGGCTGCTCAGGATCCGGGCATCAACAGCTCTACAAGAGCTGCCGATACAAGCGTTGTATCAAGCGGAGAGGCTTATACGGCCGATAACTACTACACTGCGGCGGAATGTGTACCGTGGGTAGTAGAAATAACAATAAAGAAGAGCCTTACAAAGTGGTTTAACAGAGGCAGTAACGAAAATTATTACGCTGTCGTTTCACTTGTAGGTCATGTATTTGAAACCGAAGAAACTGCGGACAGAAACAAGCCGACATATTGGTATGACAGACTTCTTGTTGAGCCGTATGCGGCAGAGGATTCGCAGAATCACTACTACTATCAGGTATATGACTATGACCACTTTGACGGAACATCAAGGGCAAATCTCCAGAATAATCAGGCTGCGGGCGGAATCCTTGCGATGAACTGGATTTGGAATCCGACGTCTTGGTATTCATATTACGATGAGTACGGAACATGGACGTTTGGAAGGCACGGTATGCCGGTTTACTACTCGGCAATGTCGCCGAATACACCGTACATCAACGGCTATAACGTACACAGCGACGAGGTAGTAAGAGGTACGGAAGAAAGCGGACAGCTTACCTCAAGCTATTATGCAGTAGGCGATGCAGACGGCAAGGTAGTAAATGCCTATGCGGCAGGCGACAGAACACGTGCCGCCGCAACGGGCGCAAGAGCAATCGAAAGACTGCCCGTGATTAGAAACTGGACAACCATTGGCGGCTGTGATAGAACAACCGATGAACCGCTGGATCTCTACGGAGCAGAGATGGGAAGCTACTATGTGGATTCCGAAGCGGACGCAAACTATATAAATATCCACCTTGAAAACAAGTATTGGTGGGACGAGTTGGGCAACAATGCTTGGAACAACGGCTATAGCGGAACTGACTGGGATTACGGAGCAGACTCCAGCAGAGAAGGCTTTACTCTTGAAAAATACCGTCATAACTATGAGGTTGACGGCGGACAAAGGGGTAACTACCTCTTCCCTGTTATCACCATGATACTCCCCGAAGGCATCGTGCCGATTTCTACAAGAGATGCCGTAACGGGCAAACAGTCCAGATTCGGAACAGATAATTCCAAGAATAAAGAAAAGTATGTTCAGCTTATTATTACTGACAGAAACGAAGCCAAAGCAAACATAGAGGTAAACGGAGAAGACCAGACGGGAGGCACCTCTGAGCTTGGCAAATATAAAGCAACCTGCACATATGACTCAAGCATAGGCAGATACGTTGTAAAGATTACCTCAAACGAATACAGCGCATTTGTTTCAACCGCTACCCGTAAGTTTACCGAGGAAGAAATAAATACCGCCAGAAGCAATACAAGCATGATTAAGTCAGGCGAGTTGTATAACTTCAGCATAAAGGTATGGACAGAGTCCGAGGCTGAAACAGAGGTCACCGATGACGAGGGCAAGCACCGTGAGCAAGACCTGCTCAAGGCTTACCAGAACATACGTGTATTTGCCACAAGCCTTTATGACAGATTCAAGTTCCTTGTTGATGATGATATGGATACCGCAACGGAAACCAACCCGTATAAGGTACTTTCACCTGCAAGAAACGAAGTATATCATATCTGGTATTCAGGCGACCGTCAGTACAACGGATGGAGTATGACTACATCTTCCGATGATACAAGAAAAGATGCACTTAAGAATCCGCGCAGACTGGTAGGTACAGATTATTACGGCAACAGAGTAAACAAGTGGAGCAGAAATCAGGGCTTCCTGCCGTATCTTGAACTGGACAGCGGCACCACCGAGTCAAAGCACTACAAGACAGATCTGCTTATGTTAAGTGCAACAGGCAATGTAATACCGTACAGCGGAATGTACGTATATGACGAAACAGGCGCTTATACCGATGAGATAATAAATCCGGCATCCGATATGTTCGCCATAAAGACAAATACGCTGTACAATATGGAGGACTATGCCAAGAGCAGAACAGATTCACCGTCCTACTGGAGAGATGATAAGCTGCTCACTTCTAAGGGCATAGACGCAGACAAGAACCTTAAAGAAGGCTCTAACGACTTTAACTACAACAACGATTCCAAGCATGACACAGCCACACCCGACAAGGGCGTTGCAAGCCTGCTTGTACTTGGCACAGCCAAGCCGAGAATCATAACAAACAACTATGTGTCAGCAAAACCGAACACATTGGTAGGCGCAATAGATACTGATAACATTGACTATAGAGTGGATTGTAACGCCAGCGAAAGCAATACTTCCAGAAATGCAAGATACAACAAGTATGCAAACGAACAGTCATCAGACGGAAACTTTGATTACAGTGATATACTGTGGTACGGCGTACTTATTGAGAACACGCTGGAAGGAAACAATGATAAAGGTAAACAATATCTGTACAGCGGCTCTGTACATCACTCCAAGTTCATAGTAACATTTGAGCTGCCAAGACAGGTTACATTCTGGGATGTTGACGACATAGAAGAGGATGTCTACATAGAGTATTACAATGTAGATACCAACACAACCCATGAGGTTACCGTTAAGCAGTGGAAGGAAATGGGCGGCGGCTTCGAGTTCCTCAAGAGAACAAATTATCACGAGGACACCCACCCGAACGGAACTGTAGATTTGGGCGACGGTACAACGGAATACAAACCGTATCCGGAGGCGGAGAAGCTTGTATTTGCCATAACCACACCTAAGTCAGACGGCTTTGACACCACTGACGATACAACCTATATTGCGGGAGAAAAGCCTGCCGGCTACTTTAGCTCAGGCAGCAGACTTGCAGTTAAACTAAAGACAAGAATAAACAACGAGGACGCTAACCTGTCCAGTACATGGTCTAACTATTACAGTAAGACATATGTAACGCTGGATAATACCGACGGTAAGTATGCAATACTTTCAAGTACGGGCGAGTTTGCCAGAGAAAAGCTTAACTCACAGGGCAAGCCGATGATAAATACCAGTACAGGTATGTATTCACTCACGTTTAAGGACGGCAGAACAGCCAATCCGTCAGACCTGTCTTATTACTCATATAATTGCAGATTCAGTCCGCAAAGCATTGATTATATCTACTGGGAGAACAAAAAGACAGATACCGAAGATACCGACTATAACATGGACGGCGACTCTATTGATCTCTATTCGTTCTCAAATTCAAGATACATCACAATCAAAAAACCGAGCGCTGTAGTGAGAATAGATACTCACGCACCTTCCGCACTGGTAAGCGACCCTGACTCTGTTAAGGTTATGACAAAAGACCCGACGTTCAAGGGCTCGGATATTATAGATATATACGTTGACCAGGCGGTAAACACAGGCTCAAGTGTTAATCAGTTCGTAGTAAACTACGAGGTGCCGTATTGGGGACAGATTAAGGCTACAACCACCCATACCGCTATAGGTAGCGGCGACAGGAACCAGCCAAACATTACACAACTGTCCACAGGCAGATGGAGTGTGCCGAAGTATTACGATTTGGCATTCAACTCATATACCAACTCGGCATCGGTACACGAAGAAAATCTGAACAAATTCAACAACCTTACACAGGAACAGCAGGATTACTACAAGGCATATCAGAACATATTAAACAATCACCTTAAGGTTTATATGTATTTACTGCTTGCCGAGGATCCATGGTCCGAACCGTATTTAGGCATGGGCGGAAGTGAAACCGACGGTTACTATCCTGCAGAGATTTCCACAGAACCCGGTCATCGCTTAGGTTGGGTACAGGTAGGCTTGCCTGCAGGCTACGCAATCGGCGATAACGCAAATATTGCTCTTGATCTTGACAGTAATGCCAACAATATCATGGACATTATCGAAGGTACTATGTTTGAGGATATCGACAACTTTGTACCTACAAAGAATATACTGCAAATCAACTGGGTAATTAAATCAGAGGGCTTCACACTCAGCGACGCAGAAAAGAGCGTTATTTATAAGAGCATAGAGGCAACATCTGTAAAAGATGAGATACAAACTCAAATCGGCATAGATATGTACAACGAGCCGATTTATGAAACAGAAATCAATATAACTACAAGCATTACTCAGTCGGAAGAAACCGTAGACGGCACAAACTATATCGACAAGCTCGGTGAAAGAGCTGCCGAAATAGGCAAGAGCGGCTGGACCTTTACGGCTGACGAGGCGCAAAGATACTTCCCTGTACCGATAGGCTTCAGAATGGACGTAGATGCGGACTTCTACCATAGCGGAATACAGGAAATGAACGATTATGACCCGTTTAAGTATCATACCAATACAGGCAAACATCAATATCCGCTTTCCGATTATTATGAGAAGGTTGGAGATGATATTGTCAACAGTAACGGCGTAATACAGAACGGTGCAAGAATCGTAATGACAAGTTCACCTATAAACGAATCGCTCTCATACTCAATGCACAGCAATCATTTTGCAAACATCTATACAAAGTACGACGATTATAAGTGGACATTAAAGTCAAATAATTCACGTGCAGGCTTCTTTGTAGACCCTGAAGTACCTTATCTTGGTATAGATATTAACGAGTACTACTTCTCAGGTGTTGGATATGACAGCTACAAGTGGATTAACAACATAAGCGGAATCAATACCGAAACAGTCGGTGAAATGATTAAGTACAAGGTAACGCTTAAAAACCTTTCACAGGATTTGCTCGGTACAGATTCTTACGGCAACATTAAAACAAATGCCGATAAGGTTACAAACCCGATGATAACCGTAGCACTTCCGTATCTTGAAAATCTCCAGCAGGAGAAATTCGAGCAGGTAGAGTTCTATAAGAAAAATGCCGACGGAACATACGCAAAGGATGCAAACGGATTCCTTATGCGTGACGATGATATCGAGATTAACCAAGGCTATACAAGCGTAGCAGAGCGTAGGATAATAGGCACTGACGGCGAAGGCAACCCGATTTATACAACGGGCATTGAAGACAGCGACTTTGTAAAATTTGCCGAAAACATCGACGATGTTACACCTCAGTGGACATGGCACGTTGAAAACGAATACGGCGAGTTTGTAGACCTCGAAGAAGAGGGGCTTGCGGTTAAGGCATATGTCACTCAGGTAATGCATGAGGAGTATGACCCGGAGCGTGATTATTCCGACGATGTTATCAGCGGAGAATCAACAAAGTACGAGCCTTATACCGACCCCGGACATTCAGATTTGGTTCTGAATGATGAAGATAATCCAAGACGTCCCTTCGCAGTTAAACCTATTAACAATACAAGCTATAACAGAAAGCTTGTAAACTTTGAGTTTATCGGCGTAATGCAGCCGGGCTACAGAATAGTTGTAGAGCTTATGTGTCCGGTTGTTCAAACCAATACAAGCATATTTGAAACAGAGCTTCTTCAGGCTAAGGCTTACGGCTTTAAGAAGGGCAGCTTCAACGCATACATTCCTTCGGGCAGCACAGGCACGATGAGAACTGTAGCGTATGAAATAGACAGCCGTGACGTAAACAGCAACAACTTTGAAGACATGGCTATCACCATCACTTCAGACGCCATAGGCTTCCAGACAAAGCAGACCATGAACCTCGACAAGACGGCTTATTCAGACATTGAAACTGCTCAGAATAAGATACCTGTAAAGCTTGAAGAGGGCGGCACAATGATGTTCAGCTCCACCATAGAGAACGGCAGTACCACATATAACGACAACGGTACGTTTACCAAGCCCGCTATATATGATATATTGCCATACTACGGTGACTATTATGTAAATAAGAACATAGGCAACCAGTCTACGCCAAGACTTTCCAACTGGAACGCAACGCTTGATGTGGACAGCATAAAGGTAGTCAGGAACGACCCGCAGTACGAAACACTCATAGTAAACGGTAAACAGACACGTAAGATTATCGGCGTGCTTAAGACTACGCTTACCAATGCAGACAGTGCAGGAGCAAGCGAAGTTGATCCGAAAGATACATATGAGATTTGGGTAGGACCTATTACGAAAACTGTTGTAGACGGTAAGAATAAATATACTCTGAACACTACAACCGAATCCCGTATTATCAAGAGAGATACTACAGTGACAGTTGATCCGGTAACGGGCAAAAAGAAGACGACGGTAAACGACACATGGGGCGATGTAAGAGTTCCCATACTGCCGCCGCTCTCCGTCACCAAGGATTCGTTCAAGATGCAGCAGTTGTATGATTACGGCTACAACAAGAACGGTAATAATGAGTATAAGGGTCAATACTTCGTCAAGCTTACAGATATCCAGAATGACTATAAAGCAGGAAATCTGACAGATGACGAGTACGAAGAGCTTGTAAGAGGAATTAACGCCATATGGATGCAGATAAACAACCAGTACCGTATGGAAGAAACAGTTACATTCCAGCTTACATATGAAATGCAGGCTCCTCTGAACCTTGAAAAGTATGTAGGTGAAATAAACGCCTATGTAATGAACCCGATTACACATGAAATGGAGTTTGATGAAGAGTTATACACCGCAGAGGCACAATCCTATACAACATGGAACTCATTCGCCTGCAAATGGTCCGACAGGGACGGCAGAACGAGTGAAGGCGTAGGACTTGATGAATCCAACCGTGCAGGCGCTTACATCAACGCTCCTTCCGACAGATCATACATAGGCAGCTATGTATGGCTTGACAGTAACTACGATAAGCAGTTTGCCAACAAGGAAGTAGTTGCCGTAAGAGATGAAAACGGCAAAATCGTGCTTGACAGCGATGGCAAACCGGTAACTCAGCTTACAGATACGAGCGAAGCTCACTATGAGCAGGGACCGAACGGCAGATTGATGATAGAAACCGAAAAGAACTATCTTAACAGACTGTATAACGACTACACCGTAGATAACAACGGCGACGGCGTTATAGACAGAAAAGACGACCCCGGTATAAACGGCGTTCTGGTTGAGCTTCTCTCCGAGAACGGCAGAAACGTAAATATTCACGGTCAGTCGATTATACCTGATACCGAGCCCGAAACATCCGGCGGCGTTCTGCGTTGGACGGTTGTAGACGACGAAACAGGTATACCGATAGAGTCTGATTCGGTATTCGGCAAGGTTATAACAACCTTTGACGGACCTATCACCTGCACCACACGCTCAGACTATTACGGCAATAAGGGTTATTATATACTCTCTAACCTCCAGCCTAATAAGAACTATATGCTGAGATTTACATTCCCGAAGGAATACAGCTATTACTCAGTTACAACAACAACATTGGGCGACAGCTACGGCGATAATGCGGTAGATGACGCAATAGACGCCGCAAAGGGCGAAAACAATTATGATATAGCGGTATACAGAAAGGGCGAGCTCGTCTACACGGGACTTACCGATTCTGAATACAACACTATGAAGAACAGCACAAACAAGCTTGTTGATACAATAGCGGCATCAGCACCGTCTGCGGAATATCCGCACGGACGTCTGGTAGTACAAACGGTGGATTGCATCAATCCGTCACCGACGGAGAATGACACCACTACAATGCTCCACGTTAAGGATAAGCTTGGCAATGACCTGACGCTCTCGAAGCACGATATATACGACTACAGAATGACTTCAATCAATTTAGGCGTTGCAAGAGGTCATATGTATGAAGGTACCGCATGGCTTGACGAAAGCAATGTAGGCGGCGAAATATACAGTGACGGTAAGATAAGCAGCACCGAACAGTTGCTTAAGGGCATCAAGGTTACAGCGTATGAGGTTACTCTTGACGCAAACGGCAATATGGTTATATCGTCAACTCCGGCACTGGACGGCGACAGCAACGAATGTACTGCTATTACCGATGAAAACGGTGATTTCATGTTCAGGCTGAGAGCAGGCAAACGTTATGTATTAAAAGCGACGGATACTTATACCGGTATAGGTGACAATCCGTCAAGAATCATAAAGAATGCCGTAACAGGCAGTAACGAAGAAGTCATACTTAAACCTACCCCGATGATTTATAACAACAATCCTACGGTAAACGATTGGGATAACGACCTTATCAAGTCCCTTGAGGGCTTCAGAACAAGACCGTTTGACGTAGTTGTACCAAGGGACGACGAGGGTCAGGCGTTATATGACACGAACACCGATAACGAGTGTTATGAGATAAACGACACATTAAAGCTCGGCTTTGTTGACGGCAGCCGCGGATTTATCGGTCAGTGGGTATGGGACGACCAGAACTACGACGGTATAAAGGACACCGAGG
>CADBRB010000118.1 GCA_902796955.1 uncultured Ruminococcus sp. | reverse complement strand
CGTTTGAGCAATATAAACTTCCTTTGGCAAATTCCTTTAGGTGCGATTCTTCTCCAAACTTTAGTAAGAATTTTATATGTCCCATTACTCTTCTCCAATCTTTTTTCTGCACAGAGACTATCTCTCCTCAGGTGGACAGATCTTCGGCAGAATCTCAAGGAAGTACTGGCCTATTTTCTCGGCGTCATAGCCATTGGCCTCGCAGATGAACCGGACGGTATCCGGTAGCAGCACATGGCACTTTGCCTTCTCAGCTTTGTATTTCTGCCACTCTTCGTATTCTTTATTCGTGATTTGCTTCATAGGTGGTTACCTCGTTAAACTGGAATTTTACCATCTCTTTTCAAATGCAATTCTAGTATCAGCACAAAAACCTACGATTGTAACTATCGACATAATGCATTTCTCAAATAACGTTCCTAAAAACTGCAATACAATACCAATAAAAGATATCGGTAACGTAACTATTAAAAATACTGAAATTGCAATTCCCCAAAATCTATTTAGTCTAACAGGAATGATTTGGCTAGCTATTAAGGTAATTAGAATACTAATTAACGTAATAATGATTGATGAAAATGACGTTGATTGAGCAGTTGAAAAGGATTCTGAACGTCCTCCATTAACCCACAAATATGGTAATACCCCTGTTATGACAAGAATATGCACAATAATATTAACAACTCCAATTGAAACAGATATATATCCGGCCTTCTTTAAATTAAACTTTCTAATCCAAGTTAACATATATCCTCCTAAAAACTGCGATTTCTCGCCGTCTATTATACCGACGATGTATGAACATTTCTACCGATAAAAACAGCCGGGACACCCCGACTTCCACAACTTACCCCTCAAACGCCAAAACGGTTGTGGAATGAAATCGGAATTTGTCAGTCCTCTATGATTTCTCCGTGAATGCAGACTCGGTATTCATCCGGACATTTAGCATCAAACATTTTAGCTTTGCCATCACCGTAATCCAAGCTTGCACCGTTCAATAGCGCATATACCGACGGATATATGCTGTTCCACAACTCATGGCACAACGGAGGGCATAAATCTTCGACAATAAACTCTTGTCCTTTTTTGAAATAGCCGCTTCTGCATTTACTCTCTGTGATTGTTAATCTGACTTTTGGCATTATTTTTTCCTCAAATTCAGTATATATCTTTTTTGCTGTTCTGATTAAGTATAAACATTTCTACCGATAAAAACAGCAATACCACGGCTTCTTCAACTTGCCTGCTAAATTCAGACTTCCCGTGAAAACTACTCACTTCAAAAACTTTTTGATAAGCTTCAGCTTTTTAGGTGTATATGGCTGATATCTCATGTTGATGTCAAGCCATGTTTTTTTATCAACCACACTGCGGTAATGTGTGAATGTATCAAAGCCCTTTTTGCCGTGATAAGAGCCCATGCCGCTGTTGCCAACGCCGCCAAAGCCCATATTAGTGGTAGCTATATGTATTATAGTGTCGTTTATACAGCCGCCGCCGAACTGGTGATTGTCGAGTATGTACCTGACATTTCTTTTATCATCGGAGAAAACATATGTAGCAAGGGGATGCTCCATGCCGTGAAGCCTGTCGATTGCTTCAGTTAAACTGCCGAATGTAAGCACGGGAATTATAGGCCCGAAGATTTCCTCCTGCATAACGGCGTCGTCAAATGTAACGTTATTCATTATGGTAGGCTCTATTCTCAGTGCGGCAGTATCGCACGCACCGCCGAAAACCACCTTGCTTTCATCTATAAGACCGCACAGCCTGTTAAAGTGCTTTTCGTTTATTATTTTGCCGTATTCACTGTTTTCAAGCGGCTTTTCACCGTATTGAACGACTATTTGTTTTTTCATTTCGTCAATAAGCTCGTCCTTTATGCCTGCGTCACAGTAGATATAATCAGGCGCAATACAGGTTTGTCCGCAGTTTACAAGCTTGCCGAAAACTATGCGTTTAGCCGCAAGCTCAATATTTGCGGTTGCGTCAACAATGCATGGGCTTTTTCCGCCAAGCTCAAGGGTAATAGGCGTAAGATTTACCGAGGCCTTTTTCATGACCTCACGCCCTACAACGGGGCTGCCGGTAAACATTATATAATCAAATCTCTGTTCGAGCAGACATTGATTTTCCTTTCTTCCGCCCGTTATTAAGGTGACATATCTTTCATCAAATGCTTCCGAGATTATTTTTTGCAGTACCTCAGTAGTGGCAGGGGAGTATGCGCTCGGCTTG
>CADBRB010000117.1 GCA_902796955.1 uncultured Ruminococcus sp. | reverse complement strand
CCGCTTAGCATCATTTACTGCATCGGCGTTCAGCTCTACACCTATTACTTTTTTAGCTTTTGCGGCGGCGATAAGACCAATCGTGCCGGTACCGCAATAGGCATCTAACACGGTTTGTGTGCCGTTAAGCCCGGCAAATTCTATTGCTTTGTTATATAGTATCTCGGTTTGCAAGGGATTTACCTGATAAAATGCGGTGGGAGAGAGGCGAAAACGAAGTCCGCACAGGCAATCCTCAATATATCCTTGCCCGTATAACACACGGCTGTTATCGCCAAGAACCATGCTTGTAAATTTATTGTTGAAATTCTGCACAACTGTAGTTATTTCCGGGTGTTCGGCAATCAATTCAGCAATAAACTTATCCCATTTGGGAAACTCCCATTGACCTGTAACAATCACAACCATAATTTGTCCGGTGGCATAGCCTTTTCGTACAAGCACATGGCGCAGTAATCCACGCATCGTTTTTTCATCAAAGGTTCGCAGTTTAAAGCTAACCGCAAGCTTCCTTATCGTCGAGATAATAGCGTCTGCACCGGCATCCTCTATCTGGCATGAATCAACGGGAACAATGGTATGCGTTGATGATTGATATATACCGGAAATCAGCTTGCCCCTCCATGTGCCGAATGCCGCCTGTACCTTGTGGCGGTAATTGTAGGGATTATCCATGCCGATTATCTCGCTTACGTGATGATATCGTCCGAGCAATCGTATAACCTTAACCTGTTTATGCTGAAGCTGACGAGCATACGGCAAATTTTGCAGTTGACACCCGCCGCATTTTTTGGCGTACGGGCAGCGGTTTTCGTTCATTTATTCACATCCTTGCAAGCATTACGAATTTTAAAACTGATATATAAAAATGTAATTAATCAATATTTAGTTACGCAATAATATATTAAATTTCATTTTACCATGAACACCGCTGCTTTGTCAACAAATCTGTCTTTTTTAATATACCGATGTATTGATTTTCAGAAGAGCTTTTACCGTAGTTTGCACGGGTAAAGCTGCCGTATTTTCTTTTCTGTTAAGTTTAATATTAAGTGCTTGACAAAGCATTTATGCGGTGATATAATGTACTATACATTTACATATAAAGACTGTGAAGGGAACAGCAATCATATTTAAAAAATTGCAGAGAGCCGCCGTTTGGTGCGAGGCGGTATTGAGAATATGCTTCACTCCTCCCGGAGTTGCTTTACCAAAGGCATTGCCGAGTAGATAAAGACGGAATCCTCCGTTACAGGGATTTGCATTATCAGGATGCAAAATGAGAGGACACCGCACGGTGTCAAAAAGAGTGGTACCGCGGAAATTAAGTTTTCGTCTCTTTAATGCAACTTTAAAAGCCGTTGTATTAAAGAGACTTTTATTTTTTACTGCATCAAGCTAATTATAATACCTGCAAAGCTCATTTTGATGTGCTGTACGGTATGTATGCCGACTTGATAAAGCCGAGAACAATACGCGGTATTCTTAAGCAAGAAAGGATTTACATTTATGGAAGGTTATCAAAAATATACACGGCAGTTTTTTGAGGCTAAAGACGTCACTATGGATTGGGCGAAAAAGTCATATATCGACAAAGCGCCGATTTGGTGCAGTGTTGATTTGCGTGACGGAAATCAGGCGCTTATTACGCCTATGAGCCTTGAGGAAAAGCTGGAGTTTTTCGCTCATCTTGTAAAGGTGGGCTTTAAAGAAATAGAAATAGGCTTTCCGGCAGCGTCCGAAACGGAATATGAATTCTGCCGTACTCTCATAGAAAACGACATGATACCTGACGACGTTGCTATTCAGGTGCTTACACAATCGCGCGAGCATATCATTGCCAAAACCTTTGAAGCGGTCAAGGGTGCAAAGAACGCAATAGTTCACCTTTACAATTCAACGTCGGTTGCACAGCGTGAGCAGGTTTTCAAAAAATCTAAAGAGGAAATCGTGGATATAGCCGTTTTCGGAGCAAAGCTGTGTAAGGAATACAGAGAAAAAACCGAGGGCAATTTCAGGTTTGAGTATTCCCCTGAGAGCTTTACGGGTACAGAGCCGGAGTTTGCGGCGGAAATCTGCAATGCGGTAATAGACGTATGGCAGCCGACACCTGACGATAAGGTGATAATCAATCTGCCGGTTACTGTTTCACATTCCATGCCGCACGTATATGCAAATCAAATTGAATGGATGTGCAAGCATCTCAATAATAGAGAAAACCTTATAGTTTCGCTTCACCCGCATAACGACAGAGGTTGTGCCATAGCAGACAGTGAAATGGGTCTTTTGGCAGGAGCGGACAGAATAGAAGGAACGCTGTTTGGCAATGGCGAGCGTACCGGAAATGTTGATATAATTACGCTTGCTATGAATATGTTCTCTCAGGGTGTAGACCCGTGCCTTGACCTGCACAATATGCCTGAAATAACAGAGATTTACGAGCGTGTGACAAAAATGCACGTATATGAGCGTCAGCCGTACAGCGGCAAGCTTGTATTCGCCGCATTCAGCGGTTCACATCAGGACGCCATTGCAAAGGGCTTGAAGTGGCGTGAGGAGAATAACCCGAAATACTGGACGGTTCCGTATCTTCCGCTTGACCCTGCCGACGTGGGCAGAGTTTACGAAACAGATGTTATCCGCATTAACTCACAGTCCGGCAAGGGCGGCATTGGCTACGTGCTTGAAACGCAGTTCTCATATACCTTACCGCCTAAGATGAGAGAGCAGTTCAGCTATTACATCAAGAGCGTTTCCGATCATGCTCACAAGGAGCTTTTGCCACAGGAAATCTTTGATATCTTTAATAAGGAATATATTAACAGAACTGACAACCTTAAGGTGTTGGAATCGCATTTCCGCCAGACCCCAAATGCAATTATCGCTACAGTCACTATCATGTGGAACGGTGAAAAGGTAGTTTCTGAGGGAATAGGCAACGGCAGACTTGACGCAACCGGCAACGCTATTAAAAATGTAGTCGGCGCTTTCTATACATTCGATACATACAGCGAGCACGCTATAGAGGACGAATCGGATGCAAGAGCGGCTTCGTATGTAAGTGTAACCGATAATAAAGGTAAACAGGTTTGGGGCGTAGGCGTGGACAAGGATATAATCGTATCCTCCATAAATGCGCTGGTATCCGCCATAAACCGTCTTTATATACAGGAGGAGAAGTAATAAAATGAAAATGACAGGAGCTCAAATAGTTATAGAAACTCTGATAGAGCAGGGCGTTACAGATGTGTTCGGTTATCCGGGCGGTGCTGTATTGGATATATATGACGCTCTGTATCAAAATTCGGAGCGCATAAACCACACGCTCAGCGCACACGAACAGGGTGCGGCTCATGCGGCTGACGGATATTCAAGAGCTACGGGCAAGGTTGGCGTTGTTATAGCCACATCGGGTCCCGGCGCTACCAATCTTGTTACAGGCATAGCCACTGCAATGCTTGATTCAGTGCCTATGGTAGCAATAACTGGCAACGTGCCGTGCAGTCTTATAGGTAAAGACAGCTTTCAGGAGATAGACATCACCGGCATAACTCTGCCGATAACGAAGCACAACTATTTTGTACACAATGTTTCAAAGCTTGCCGATACAATACGAGAGGCTTTTAAAATAGCTAAATCGGGTCGTCCCGGCCCGGTGCTTGTGGATATCCCGAAGGATGTTCAGAACGCATGGTTTGAGTATACCCCGGAGCCTGTTGTTGCTAAGTGGGAATCACCAAAAGCAAACGATGAGCAGATAAAAGAAGCCGCAAGGCTTATTGCCGAATCTCAAAGACCGTACATCTATATTGGCGGCGGTGCTGTGGGAGCAGGAATCACCAAGGAGATAATGCTCTTTGCCGAAAAAATTGACGCAGTTATCGGATGTACGCTTATGGGAATTTCGGGCATACCTACTGATAACCCCAGATTTTTGGGTATGCAGGGTATGCACGGTCATTACGCTTCGTCTATGGCACAGCATCACGCTGACCTTATAATCGGTATAGGCGTGAGATTCAGTGATAGAGCTACGGGCAACAAATCCAAATATGCGCCTGAAGCGAAAATCATTCAAATAGATGTAGATTTCTCCGAGATAAATAAAAACATACCTGTTGCGGTAGGCATAGTGGGCGATGTAAAGGACGCTTTTCTGCGCCTTTCCAACGAGGTTTCATCGTATAGCCACAAGCCGTGGATAGATACCGTAAAGGGCTATAAGGATTACGAAGAAAGCGTAGATGAAAAGAGCGATGCTTTAAGCCCGAAAAATGTGG
>CADBRB010000116.1 GCA_902796955.1 uncultured Ruminococcus sp. | reverse complement strand
TTTAAAAAGTGCAGAGCGAGGAAAATGCTTCATTGAGTATATTCCTGCGGAAAATGCATGGAATCCCATAATAGCAAACGGTTATGTCTACATTGATTGCCTCTGGGTGGCAGGCTCATTAAAGGGTCACGGCTATTCAAATGATTTGCTGAGCGAATGTATAGAGGACAGCAAAAGCAAGGGTAAAAAAGGACTGTGCATATTGTCATCAGCAAAGAAAAAGCCGTTCCTGGCAGACCCAAAATATCTGAAATACAAAGGCTTTACAGTTTGCGATGAATCCGAGAACGGTATACAGCTGTGGTATCTTCCCTTTGATAAAGGTGCAGAGCCTCCCAAATTTAAGGAGTGCGCAAAACATCCGCATATTGATGAACACGGCTATGTGTTGTATTATACATATCAATGTCCGTTTAACGCAAAGTATGTGCCTGTTGTTGAACAAACCGCAAAGGAAAACGGTGTAAGCTTTAAAGCTATACGATTGCAGACCAAAGAAGAAGCGCAAAATGCTCCCTCCCCTATTACTACATATGCATTGTTTTTTGACGGTGAGTATGTAACCAATGAACAGATGAATGATAAGAGATTTTTAAAGCTTATTTCAAAATAACCGATTCGTCTTTGTTATATGAAGTCTTTGTATTTGGATATCTTTGCGCAGCGGTTACTGCATTTGCTTGATTAAAAAGGTGTGTATATTGACTTATGAAAATTGTAAGCTGGAATTGCAACGGTAAATTTAGAGAGAAAATTAATAAAATTAAAGAATTAGATGCTGATATATATGTTATTCAGGAGTGCGAGAACCCAGAATTTACAAAAAATCAATCATATAAAGATTTTTCGGCGGGTGGATTTTGGACAGGAAAAATTAGGAGCAAGGGTTTAGGAATATTTTTTAGAGAACCTTCAGCAGCGGTTAAAAGCGATTGGCATAGTTGCGATTTTGCTAATTTTTTACCTGTTGATATCGACGAAAAGTTAAGTCTGCTGGCTGTTTGGGCTTGTAAACCGTATATAGAAGGCTATTACGATTATCAAAATTTGAACTTTGATAACTACAAAAATAAGGATATTATTGTCATAGGTGATTTTAACAGTAATGCAATGTGGGACGATAAACATCGCAAAAAATCACACAGTGCTGTTGTTGATGAACTGCAATCCATAGGTATTTATTCAGTGTATCATCGTATTATGAACGAAGAGCATGGTAAAGAAAAACAAAACACATTTTATATGCACCGTAACAAAAGCAAAGGCTATCATATAGATTATTGCTTTACAAATATAGCAGAGATTAAAAATTTTATCATATTTGATAATTCAAGCTGGCTTGAGTATTCGGATCATATGCCGATTTTAGTTGAAATTTAATTACAAACGGTATAATTAATCCTACTGATTTGAGGAGGTCTTCCCCCTATGTGTTTTAGATTTATAAAACAGCAAGATTTCAAAAAGAAAACCATAACATCTTTTGAATGTATTACGTTGCGCTTGAGCGGTATGCGATTAACCTGTGAATATGAGATTAAATGTACGGATAGCATTGTTGAAATAAATTACTATCAATTTTGCTATGCAACAGGTAAAGAAACAAGGCAGCTTATAAAAAGCGTTGTCTGCGATACGGAAACAGTTTTGCTAAAGCTTAACGAATGTGAATTGATGCGCTGGGACGGCTTTCACGGTAAGCATCCAAAGGGAGTCTGCGACGGCACTATGTTTACTCTGAATGCTATAGTAAACGAAGATAAAAAAATCTACGCAGACGGCTCACAGAATTTTCCCAAGCACTTTAGAGAGCTTGAACATTGGCTGAACGAACTGATAAGATAACTTCTCGCTATAAAACAGCTTTTTGCAGGCTTTGCAAATTATCGCCATAATGTCATCTTGTTTAACTTGAAACGGAGGAGAAACCGTGTATATTGCAGATGAATATGTTGTAAAATATAAAGATATATGCGTAGGTTATTATTATATAAATGACGACAACAGCTCATTTTTCCGTGCAAGATTCGGAGATTATGAGAACATAAAGGAAGAGATTGATTTAGCGGGACTATCAAAAAACATGGATAAGAAAAAACCTATACCTATGTTTGCACATATAATTCAGGAATCAAACCGTGTACTCGGCAGAAAAAAGCGTATCTATCAAGTTGGGTTTATAAAGCTTGAAAGAGAACCTAAGGATACCGGTAAAAAATTTTGGATATATCGTTTGAGCGCAGAAAAGGGTGAGGACGGATATTCCGAAAAAAGCTATTCTGCGCCGCATTATGAAGGTGCAAAAACACCGGAAGGAATGACCGAGTGGGTATCTTGGTACTGCTTTAATAAAATGGACGACGGCACGTATCAGGCGGAGCTTGACGAGGCGTGGTGCTGGGGCGGCAGTCATAATGACGGAGGAACTATCCGCACACCTGTACCTGAGGAATGGCACAGCCTTGATTATGATGAATTTCTAAAGCATGTTGTAACACTTTCGGCAGCATCGCATTACGGCTTTACAGCGGAGGAATTAAAGAGTAAAAGCGGCTTGAAAGAGTTTTTTGGGTTTGAATGATACAGTCTTAAAAGAAATAGATTTAAATAGCATAATAACAGCACCCCTATCGGAGTTTTTGCTCGACGGAGGTGCTGTTTTATTATGCTTTAATTCTATTCATCTACCCCATAAACTGCCGTTTCGTCATCTCTAAAAGCTAAATCAAAGGTCCATCCATCCGCATTATCGGGAGCAAAAGCGGCAAATTTGGACTTTGTAAGATAGATTATCAATTCATTTGTTTCGTATTTGGCCTCGGAAGAGTATTCTCCCGTGAGTTTTTCTGCAAGGCTTGTAAGATACGCTTCTCTCGCCTTATTATAGGCGTTCTGAGCGTCTTTTTTATTTTTTGACGCAATTATATCCTGCTCGATCTTTTCTTTTAAAAACTCACCGTTGACGATATACTTTTCTAAAAGCTCATCGCCGTAATATCTTACACGCTCATCGTATAATTCCTTTACCCAGCGTTCACCGCTCGGCGTGCCTCCGTTGTATAGAGCTTCGCCGTATTTAAGGGAATCCCCCTCTTTTAAAAGCTGAGAGAGTATTTCATACATAATGCTTTCATTCGCCATATCTTTGTAATACTCGGCAAGCGTTTTGCCCTCAAATTCAAAGTCGAAATCCATATACGGATGTGTAAGAATTGCAAATATATTATCCTCGCTCCCTGCATCAAGTGCATCTTTAAGCCTGAAGGTGACAGTTTTTTCGCACCACTGGGTAAACCCCTCTTCTCCGCTCAACATATCGCAAACAGCGTTTGCCCATATTACTGATGTATCGTCCTGCGGCTTGGCTATCGGCTGGGCGCTGTTTCCGTCTTGTGACGTGTAATCGGTGTTTGGCTCTGCCTTATCGCTTGGAACAGCCGTACTTGTACTCGGTGCTTTGTTTGAGATAGCCGCCGTGTCCTCGGTTGTGCCTATTGTAGGTGCAGGCTTGGATTTTATCAATCCTGATTGCCACAAACCGATGCCCGCTATGATTACAAGGCAGACAAATGCTGAAGTTGTTGCCGTTTTAACCGCTTTAACACGCTTTTTGTTTTTTTCTTCGATATATTGTTCTCTGCGCCTGAAAAGGCTGTTAATCATTTCATCACTATTCTTCATAGTTAAAGCCCTCCTTTTTAAGCTCTGATTTTAATGCCTGTTTTGCACGGTAAAGGAGATTGTTCACTTGACGTGAGTTCTTTTTCATAACAATTCCTGCCTCTTTATTTGAGAGGTTTTCAAAATATATCAGCCAAATAATCTGCCTGTAATCGGGTGCAAGCTTTTCCATTGCTCCGTGAAGAGCTATTTTGCACTCCTCTTTTATGTAAGAACGCTCTAAATCAGTCTTGTCGGAGATATATTCCTCCATATCCTCAATAGGACAATTAAGCGTTTTTGAATTGCGCCTGATATAATCTACCGTTATGTTTCTGCCTATGGCATAGAGCCAGGATTTAAATGAACTCTTGCCGGAAAACCTCGGCTTTTTGATAATAAGGCGGAAAAAGGTTTCCTCCGCAAGCTCCTCGGCTATATAGATGTTGCCGACATAACCGTTTAAATAGAGAATTAAGCCGTCTTTATAATCTCTGACGATTTCAGCCATGCCGTCATCTGCGCCGTCAAGGAAACGGCGGTAGCTACTTGCACCGTTATCCATTGCTATCCCCTTTCCGAAAGGGTGTTTTGTAACCCCTTTCACCCATTAGTCGTTCAAAAGTATGGATTATCTCACTCATAACTACAAATTTCTGATTTTATTTTAACACAAAAAAGCGGTAAAGTAAGATTGTTTTTAAATTGACAAGCTCACACTTGCTTTTTTCAGATGAATCACTTATAATAAAAATGTACTAATCTTATGCTAATTTCTAATTAAAAATAGACAATCTTTATGATGCGATTGCCCGATACTACGTTGTAGTCCTCATAAATACTTATCAGGTTTTAATCAGAAATTAGTATTAACTGCTTAAAAATGTATAGTACGATTATAATAAATTTGAGGTGAAACCGAATGAAACGCTACGTTTTAGCATTTGACGAGGGAACAACAAGCACACGTGCGATTTTATTTGACCGTGAGGCACATATCGTCAGTATGGCTCAGCATGAGTTTACGCAGATTTATCCGCATCCCGGCTGGGTTGAGCATGACCCAATGGAAATTTATGCAAACCAGTATTCCGCCATGACCGAATGTATTGCAAAAAGCGGAATCTCCCCCGATGAGATAGCCGCAATAGGTATTACAAATCAAAGAGAAACAACTGTTGTTTGGGAAAAGTCCACAGGCAGACCGATTTGCAACGCTATTGTATGGCAATGCAGAAGAACAGCCGATATGTGCGAAAAGCTTGTTGCAGACGGCTTAGCTGATGAAATACGGCAGATAACGGGTTTGCGCCCTGATGCATATTTCAGCGGTACAAAAATCAAATGGATACTTGATAAGTACGAAGGCGCTCATGAACAAGCAGAGCGAGGCGAGCTTTTATTCGGAACAATAGATACATGGCTTTTGTGGAAGCTTACAAACGGTCGTGTTCATATTACAGACCATACAAATGCATCACGCACCATGCTTTATAATATACATACCGGCGACTGGGATGACAGACTGCTTGAATGGCTTGATATTCCACGAGCTATGCTGCCGGAGATACGCAGCAGCAGTGAAGTTTACGGTACGGTAAACGTTATGGGAGCGGAAATCCCTGTTTGCGGCATTGCAGGCGACCAGCAGGCGGCTTTGTACGGTCAGGGGTGCTTTACTCAGGGCGATGTAAAAACCACGTATGGCACAGGCTGCTTCCTGCTTGAGCATACAGGTCAAACTCCTATATTCAGCAGACATGGTTTGCTTACTACAGTTGCCGCCACCGAAAAGGGCAGGCAAAGAGAGTTTGCCCTGGAGGGCAGTGTTTTTGTAGGAGGCGCTGTTATACAGTGGCTTAGAGATGAAATGCGTTTTATAAAAGAATCCCGTGACAGCGAGTATTTTGCCAAAAAGGTCAAGGATTGCGGCGGCGTGTATATAGTTCCGGCTTTTGCGGGTTTGGGTGCGCCGTATTGGAATATGCACGCCAGAGGAACAATAACAGGGCTTACAAGAGGTACCGGAGTTGAGCATATAATTCGTGCTTCACTTGAGTCTATAGCTTATCAAACCGATGACGTACTGCGTGCGATGACTGCGGATATAGGACAGCCTATAAACCGTCTGAGAGTTGACGGCGGCGCTTCGGCAAACAACTTTTTGATGCAATTCCAGGCGGACATTTCAAATACAGAGGTTTTCCGCCCTGCTACCTGTGAGGCAACTGCCGCAGGTGCGGCGTATTTAGCAGGTCTGGCTGTAGGCTTCTACCGTGACCGTGATGAAATTTCCGCTTTAGCGCGTGACGGAGTGACATTTAGTCCGACGATGAAGGATGAGAAGCGTCAGGAGCTTCTAAACGGCTGGAGAAGGGCGATTGCAGCGGCACAGATAAATGATGCGGATATTGAGGAGTGACTGTAATGGCGATAGAAATGCGTGAAAAAAGGGTTTTATCGTCCGACGGAGAGCATGAGCTTGCAGGCAGAGTATATTATCCCGACGGTGATGTCAAGGGCTTTT
>CADBRB010000115.1 GCA_902796955.1 uncultured Ruminococcus sp. | reverse complement strand
TGTCGCAGCAAAAAGAGTAAAGTTGTTTCATATAGCTTTGTGTGCGAAGTGGGAGCGGAGGCTCTCCGCTGTACGCCGACGAATTTGTTTTAGTATTTATCTGCCTCAATTTCTCGAAGCCTGTTATTTTTTACAATAAATCAAAAAATATCTTGCAAGATTTACCGATAATTCATATAATAGTAAATGTATAGGTATGCGATACACGAAAGGAAGATATTTAATGAGTGAATTTAGAGAAATAAAATGCGAAGAATTAAACAGCAATGTTTTTAATGCTGTCGGCAATGAATGGATGCTTATTACAGCGGGAGATAAAAACGGCTGTAACACTATGACGGCAAGCTGGGGAGGTCTTGGAGTGCTGTGGGGCAGGAATGTAGCATTCTGCTTTATAAGGCCGGAGCGCCATACGTTTAAGTTTACGGAGGAAAACGAATATTTTTCTCTTGCATTTTTTGGCGGAGAATATAAAAAAGAGCTTGCCTTTTGCGGTGCAAAGTCCGGCAGAGATGTAGACAAGGCTGATGCCTGCGGGTTTACAACGTGTTTTGATGAAAATGCTCCGTATTTTGAGCAGGCGCATACGGTTTTAATCTGTAAAAAGCTTTTTGCACAACAGTTTGACAAGGATTCTTTTGTTGATAAAAGCATATTGGATACTTACTACAACGGTATTGGCTATCACATGGCATATGTAGGAGAAATAGTTAAAATTCTTACAAAATAAAGGACGAGAGGTGCCGCATAGATGAAAACAGTTCTAATAACAGGCGCTTCACGGGGTATTGGCAAAGAGATTGCTCTTGCCTTTGGCAGATTGCAATACAATGTCGTTGTTAATTATAACAATTCTCCGAACGAAGCCGTGCTTGTTACACAGGCAATAAAGGACTACGGAGGAAATGCCGTTGCCATAAAAGCTGATGTATCTGATTTTAACGAGGTTCTAAAGCTGATAGATGAGGCCAAGTCTGTGTTTGGGGATATAGATGTTTTGGTAAACAATGCAGGCGTGGCCTATCAGGGGCTTGTACAGGATATGTCGCCCAATCAATACAGGAAGGTTATGTCCACAAACTTTGACAGCGTTTTTTACTGCTGTAAAAAGGTTTTGCCGCTAATGCTGTACAAGCATAGCGGCAGAATAATCAATATTGCCTCTGTATGGGGGGAAGCAGGAGCCTCCTATGAGGTGGTATACTCTGCATCAAAGGCGGCGGTAATAGGCTTTACAAAGGCTCTGGCGCAGGAGGTAGGTCCCTCCGGCATAACTGTAAACTGTGTTTCACCCGGTATAATAGATACACAGATGAACAGCATTATAGACAGTGACATTTTAGATGAGCTTGCCGAAGAGCTTCCGCTCGGCAGGCTGGGTCTTGCGCATGAGGTCGCCGATGCAGTTCTGTTTTTGGCATCTGATAAGGCGTCGTACATAACTGGGCAAACAATTTCCGTCAACGGGGGGCAGTTTTGCAGATAAAAAGCTTACCGCAGAAAACGGAGTTAATGCCTTAAAAGGTGCATAATAAAGCCAATGTAAATTTATAATTTAAACAGCTTCATTACGTTGTTTGTAATAGACATATTACGTTTTACTCTGCGTGCGGCACGCCTGTATTTTTTCAAAAGCCAGAAGCCTATCACGGCACCGAGAAAATTTAAAATAACATCGTCTATATCGGTAGTGCGATATCGGAATCCGACTATCTCACCGGCGGCATACTGCGAAAGCTCTATAAACACGGGAAATGCAACAAAATATAAATAAGGCATTATCTTGCCCTTGATTTTAAGTACGGGAGGAGCCAATATTCCGAACGGTATGCCTAAAGCTATATTGCCGAAAAATTGACGAGCTATGTGCGCATACTTGATATTCTTAAGCTGATAAATTATAGTTGTAAACGGCTTTAAAATGACAGTTCCTTCAACATTGAAATAATAAAAATAAAAATATCTGTACGGCATTGGGAACAGCGTAAGCGTTACCACCAGCGTAAGATATACTATAAAAAACGAACACAGGCATATGCGCTTTGGCTTACGATGACGCATTGCGGCATATATTATGTAAATCGCAAGCAGAGCAGAGCCTATTTTAATAGGAAAATCATACCACAGCATATATACAAACGATACCTGAATCGGCACAATCATGTGCAGTTGCGGCATCATGCCTTTCATAAGAATTATAATTATATTATACTTCAAAATTCGGGCTTTTACAATAGCATAAAAATACATTGAGCTTTATGGTACAAAAATGTACCGAATAACAGGCTCGATTACAATATAAAAATCTGTTGGAACTTACACAAGACATTTCGCATCAGGCTTTATACTGATTCCTGATAAAAAGTTTAGATATGCGAGGATAATTTTCGGCTGAAACTGAACCGCAAAGGTTCTTTGCCTTTTATCAGGCATCGGTATTTAGTATCAGCAAATACATAAAAGGAGTTTTTTTATGAGCTTTGAAGTGCTTTATGCAAACAAACTACTTGATTACGAACACACGATTGCCCGCAAGCTTTTTGAAAGAGTTACATATCCCTGGGAAGCGCTCGATGAACTTAAAGATTTTATTTTAGAGCTTGGCAATGAATTAGACCCGGAGCTTTACGATAAAGCAGGCGACGACATATGGGTAGCAAAAAGTGCAACGGTAGCTCCTACCGCTTATTTGCACGGCCCGCTTATTATCTGTGAAAACGCCGAGATACGCCACTGTGCGTTTATCAGAGGCACGGCGATAGTCGGCGCAGGTGCGGTTGTGGGCAATTCCACGGAGCTTAAGGGCTCTATCCTGTTTGACGGCGTGCAAGCTCCGCACTATAATTATGTCGGGGATTCCATACTCGGCTATAAGTCACATATGGGTGCAGGCTCAATCACATCAAACCTTAAAGCCGATAAATCTATAGTATATATAACGGTCAACGGCGAAAAAATATGCACCGGAAGAAAAAAGCTTGGCGCAATACTCGGCAGCTGTGTTGAAATAGGCTGTAATTCGGTACTCAATCCCGGTACGGTGATAGGCTCGGGTACAAATGTTTATCCGCTATCTATGGTACGCGGCTGGATACCCGAAAAAAGCATATATAAATCAAAGGGTGAAATCTGTGTTAAATTCTGATACACCGCAAAAATCTCAGATAAGAAAAGAACCGCTGGGCAGCGGATACAGCATTTTTGTTACGGACGAGCATCATTTTTCAACCGATACCATTCTGCTTGCTAACTTTTGTGCGCCAAAAAAGCACGAAAAAGCCGTTGAGCTTGGCGCAGGCTGCGGCACGATAAGTATGCTGTGGGCAAGGGACAGAGTGCCTGAGCATATATATGCCGTTGAGATTCAGCCCGAAGCCTGCAGGCTTATGGAGCAGTCGGTTGCACTTAACGGTGAACAGGACAGAATATCCGTAATAAATGCCGATATGCGTGCGCTTAAAGGAACAGTGCCGTTTGGAAATGCGGATCTGGTTGCGTGTAATCCGCCGTATAAGCTTGAGGGAAGCGGACTTGTGAACCCTAACGATGCGCATAAGCTTGCAAGGCACGAGCTTTCATGCACGGCCGAGGATGTAGTTCGCACAGCGGCATCACTGTTGCGGTTCGGCGGCAGATTTTGTATGTGTCAGCGTCCGGAGAGATTGACGGATATCATGTGTATAATGCGCAATAATTCCATAGAACCCAAAAGGCTGAGATTTGTACAGCAAAGGCAGAGCAAAGAGCCAAAGCTGTTTTTAATCGAGGGTAAAAAGGGTGCGCATACAGGCGGCCTTGTTGTAATGCCGACTCTTTTTATAGAGGATTCAAGCGGCGGCTTTTCACAGGAGATGCTGTCAGTATACGGAATATACAAGGACGGCAGAATACAGAGCGAATTTAAAGGTAAACAAAACAAAGGATAATTGATATGAGCTGTTTATATGTAGTAGGTACGCCGATAGGCAATTTGGACGATTTTTCGCCCAGAGCGCAGGAAACGCTTAAATCGGTGGACTTTATAGCGGCTGAGGACACAAGAGTTACTCTTAAGCTGCTGAACAGATTCGGCATAAAAAAGCCGATGATAAGCTATTATGAGCATAATAAGCGTGAACGTGGAGAGATTATTTGTAAAAGGATACTCGCCGGCGAGAGCTGTGCCATAGTAACAGATGCAGGTATGCCATGTATATCCGACCCCGGCGAGGAGCTTGTAAAGCAATGCGCCGAGCTGAACATACCCGTATATGCCGTACCCGGCCCGAGTGCGGCGGTATCTGCTCTTGCAATTTCGGGTCTTACCACCGGCAGATTTACGTTTGAGGGTTTTCTGAGTATGAATAAAAAAAGCCGCAGAGAACACCTTGAATCTCTTATTGACGAGCAGAGGACAATGATATTCTATGAAGCTCCCCATAAAGCTTCCTCAACTTTGGCGGATATGGCGCAGACATTCGGATATGACAGAAAAATATCCATTGTACGTGAGCTGACAAAAATACACGAAGAGGTCATAAGAACAACGTTGGGGGAGGCCGCCGAAGCATACGCAGACGGCGGATTAAAAGGCGAGCTGGTTTTTGTTATTGACGGCGCACAGCCGAAAATAACGCAGGAGATTACTCTTGACGATGCTGTTAATAGGGCGCAAAAGCTTATGGAAAGCGGCTTGTCATGCTCGGAGAGCGCAAAGCGTGCGGCGGCGGAATCCGGCTTTAAAAAAGCCGATATCTATAGGCGGCTGTTGGATTGATACTGATTTCTGATAAAAAGAACGCATTATTGCGGTAATTAAACCGCAAAGGTCGGTTGCTCTTTACTGAAAAACGGAGATGATAAAATGATTGGATTACGCCCGTACAAGCCGTGTGACGCAGAAAGAATAGTCAGCTGGACAGGCGATGAGATATCCTTTCGCAAATGGAGTGCGGACAGATACGAAAATTACCCGATTAATGCCGATGACATTAACAGATATTACAGCCGTTATGATTATGAGGACAATTTTTTCCCGATGACTGCATTTGATGAAAACGGCATTGTGGGACACATGATAATCAGGTTTACTGACAGCAAAAAATCTGTTGCACGCTTCGGATTTATTATAGTTGACAGCAAAAAACGGGGCATGGGCTACGGCAAACAAATGCTGGAGCTTGCCGTAAAATATACGTTTGAGATTTTAAAAGCGAATAAGATAACCTTAGGCGTCTTTGATAATAATCCGTCCGCCTGCGGCTGTTATAAAGCAGTCGGCTTTAAGGAGATTGAAGACGGCAAAAAGGTAAGTTACCGCATATTAAACGAGGATTGGCTCTGCACAGAGCTTGAAATACTGCAAAACTGAAAATTTACAATACATATAAATTAATAAAGGAGCTGTTTAAATGAACAAATATCCACTTATGCCGGCAGACATCTTACTGCCGAAAGAAAACTTTGAAAAATGGGCGGTTATTGCGTGTGACCAGTTTACATCAGAGCAGAAATACTGGGACGAAACCGAGCGTATTGTAGGAGATGCACCGTCAACTTTACGTATCACGTTACCGGAAATATACCTTGAGGACAACACCGAGGCTCGAATCAACACTATCAACAAGACAATGAGAGAATACCTTGACGGAGATGTTTTTAATGTGAACAAGGACTCCATGATATATGTTGAAAGAGAATTGAGCAACGGTAAAATCCGCCGTGGTATAGTCGGCGTTATTGACCTTGAGGATTACGATTATAAAAAGGGAAGCCACTCGCTTATAAGAGCTACGGAACAAACCGTGCTTGAAAGAATACCGCCCCGTGTAAGAATAAGACGTGACGCCGCCATAGAACTGCCGCACGTAATGCTGCTTGTTGACGACCCGGATATGACGGTTATTGCACCGCTTGACAGCAAAAAGGAAAGCTTTGAAAAAGCATATGATTTTGAGCTTATGCAGGGCGGAGGACATATAAAGGGTTACTTTATAGACGCTGAAAATCAAAAGAATATAGGCGACGCACTAAATGCACTAATAGCTGACAGTGAGGATAAGCTTATGTTTGCTGTAGGCGACGGAAATCATTCGCTTGCAACGGCTAAGGAATGCTATAATATTTCCAAGTCGCTCAATGCAAGATACGCACTTGTTGAGGTCGTCAATATACATGACGAATCCATAGAATTTGAGCCTATCTACAGGGTGTTGTTCAACGCAGATGCAAAAGACCTGATTGGTGAGATGAAGGAAACTATGGGTGAAAATTATGACGGAGATGACGCTCAGGTAATTGAGTATATCAGCAAAGATGAAAACGGCAGGCTTTCGGTAAAGCCCACATCGAAGCTCCCTGTAGGAACACTTCAAAGCTTTTTGGATAAGTATATTGCACGTCACAGAGAGATAAAGATAGACTATATACACGGGGAAGATGTTGTCAAAGAGCTTTGCAAGCAGGACAATACCGTAGGATTTATCTTTGAAGGTATGAAAAAATCAGACCTGTTTGACGCTATCAAGCAGGACGGTTCATTGCCGAGAAAAACCTTTAGCATGGGCAACGCCTGTGATAAACGTTATTATGTAGAATGCCGTAAAATATAATACCGATTTCCGATAGAGAGTAAACTCAGAGTTGCGCAGATAGTTTTTGCAGGATAACGCTCAGGCGTAGAGCCTCCGCTTGCACGTTGCACCGGAATACGCAAGTATTACTGCGTCCTCCGCCTCGCTGAGCAAAATTTTCCGCAACACCTGTTTAAACCGTTTTAATGATAATTAGTATTAGTATAAAAATAAAAGATACTGTCGCAGACAAACTGCGGCAGTATCTTTTTTGCAGAAAACAAAGGCTGCCGCAATTAATTTGCGACAGCCAGTACATTTATAATTGAATTTTATTGAATAATCAGCCACCGGCCGTTGGATTATCGTCATCTGCGTGAGTATTGTCAAAATACATAACGAGCGTCATGTAAACAAAATCATACTTTTTCTCAAGGCCTGAGCCAGGAACTGCCGAAACGCTCAAAAGATACTCGGTATCGTTATATCTGTAAACCATTTCATAACGGGCGTTTGCATCGGTAAGTATGCTTGCCGCCTTATCAACGGAGTCAATCACTTCACCCATTAAATTATCCTTGTATTCATGTATGGCAACGTTTTTATCGGTCAGTGCTTTAAATATATCACCGGCAAGTCTTGTAGCTGATTTGCTTGCGTCTTTGCTTGTCCATGACAGGTTAATGGTATCGCTGGAAGAGAAAGATTCATAGAACTTAATGTATTTTGGCATGGGAACTTTCTCTAAGCCGAAAGTGTACAACGGTTCCTTATCCCAATAAGTGCCGTCGGTTTCAACGGCGTCAGGTTCAGAGGTTTCATCCTTTGAGGGGATAGCGTCTGTGCCTGTTTTAAAACGTCGGATCGTTGAGCTTGACACCTGTGATTCTGTATCGCGGGGCTTATATACTATATCTCCGCTGGAACAGCTGGCAAGTGAAACAATTAATAAGGCCGCCATGAGGATTGCCGCAAATTTTTTCATGATAAATACATTCCTTTCGATAAAATACGATTGTCAGCTTATAAAAAGATACATTTACATAGAATTGAAATGCTGTGCGAAAAAATTATGATTATCTTTTATTCAAAGCTTATTAAACTTATTTTAGCATAAAATAGAGGGAATGTAAATACTTAATAAAAAACATTGACTAAAAAAGTAATAAAATGTCATCTCAAAACCTGTTACAGCTTTATTATGTTTGTTACGATACCCGCATTTGTAATATCCACAATGCCGTATGTTCCTCCGCTGCCCCTGAGTGAGCCGGGGTTCATTATATATAGCCCGTCACGGTAGTCCGTAAGAGGAATATGGGTATGGCCGTACAGCAGTATGTCCGCACTGTTATCGAGTGCGTGCTTTATTGCCGTTTCAAGCGAGTATTTAACGCCGTACTCATGCCCGTGAGTGGCAAATACCGTTTTATCCGCAAAGCGTCGCAATATATATAACGGGCTTGATGAACACCAATCGCAGTTACCCCTTACATTAAGTACGGTTTTGTTTGTGTAAATTGAGCGTATGTCCTCAGCCTGCTCCTCGCCGTCGCCTAAGTGTATTATTACCTCGGCAGTAGGCTGAGCGAGAACAGCTCTGTTAAAGCTGTAAAAATCACCGTGAGTGTCTGAAACTACCAGTATTCTCATAAGCGTAATCTCCTTATGGCAATTAAGTATCATATCACATTAGATTTTATCATATTAATTAGCGTATTGCCATTATCAAAAGAAAAATTTTTTCATAAAATTTATAGTATAGGTGGTGATAGAATGAACAAAGACAACATAAATTTTGTTAATGATATAAACAGTCTTAATTTAAACGGTGAGGAACTGAACAGACAAAAGGTGGAAAAATTTGTAAGCAAGCTTACACCTGAGCAGCAAAAGAAGCTTAACAGCATATTGAGCGATAAGCAGGCCACTGAAAAACTGCTTTCATCTCCGCAGGCTCAGGCAATTATGAAATCACTTTCGGGTAAAAAGAAAAAGAATTGAGCTTTACTCATTCCTTATAAAAAGCGAACTTGGTTATGCGAAGGTAGTTTTCGCAAGACAGGGCGCCTGAACGCCGCACACTTGCTAATAGCAGATGAAACCCTTATTCCCTGCGCATGGCCTGCATTTGCGAGCAGGACGGTTGTTTCTCTCAACAACCTATTATTATGCAGGCTTGGGTTGTGCTTCGCACCTGCGCATTGCAGGGACGGCAACGCAGTATTGAGGAAATTAAGCCGCTGAGGTTGTTTACTTTTTATTAGGTTATCAGGTATTACTATCAGACATGGCGCATCTGTAAAAAAATAATTAAAGCTATGGAGGCGAACGGCGTTGGACGACATTACAGGCAAGCTCACGAATCTGTTGAGCGATTCGGATATGCTCGATAAGCTTAAGGGATTATCGGGTTTATTGGGCTTGTCTGCAAATGACGATGCCGATGCCGGCGCCTCGTCGGACAGCGACAGCACACAATCGGGCGGTACGGAACCTGATATTTTTGGAATGATGTTAAAGCTTATGCCGATAATCAACGCATTTTCGCAGGAAGATGAAACGGTAAAGCTGCTGTATGCTCTTAAACCGTTTTTGGCGAAAGAAAGACAGAAAAAGCTTGACACTGCAATAATGCTTGTAAGGCTCATGCGAATTTTTCCGTTATTAAAGGATTCCGGTTTATTCGGCGGCTTTTTGTAATACCGAGATACGAGCCGCACGGCTTGTCTGTCTATGACAAAAAATTCTCAGAGGAGCAATACATCGGTAAACTTAGCTATGATTTTATGAAAAAAGAATAACAGTATAAGGTGGTTGATAATTTATGAACAGAGTTTCGGCTCAAAGTGAAGATTTACGTAAAATGCAGCAGGAGGCAATGCGGCGAGTACAGGAGATGCAGAACAAGACGCAAAGCTATGTTCGAGGCAACGACAGATATGCAGATTCATTCAGCCTTCCGAGGCAAAATGAGCAGGAGCAGCGAAGTGATGAAATAAACGAATATGAAAGAACAAGGGAGCGTACTCAAAATACAAAGCAGTCGCAAAGAGTGCGAGCGGCCGCACGTCAGGTACAGCAGCCTGCTCAGGTTACACCTCCGCCAGTACCTCCGGTTGAAGCTCAAGCACAAAACGAACATACGGATAATGAGCGAACCGGTGATAAAAATACGGAAGCGTGCGAGAGTAAAACGGAAAATACCCTTTTTAACATAGATAGCGTAAAAGAAAAATCTGACGGTAAGGGTAATCTGGGCAGTAATGATATAATGATAGTTTTACTTATTCTGCTGTTGTTAAACGGCAATAAGTCAAATTCGGCACTAATATTAGCGCTTGTTTCGCTTTTTATTTAAAAAATCGTGATTTTTTGCAACTATTTTCTTGCCTATGCGGGTATTATATGATACAATAACATAGATTAAGTTGATTTAGCGCATTATCGCACTAAAGCAAATGCACGTAAATTTAGTGCATATAGCGAAGATAATACGAAAAACGGGGGACGTTAAAATGTACAGCGAAACTATAGATACGATAGCTTTTTTAAATGATTATGATAAAGAAATTGCCGATGCAATGCGTGGAGAGCTTAAAAGGCAACGCAGAAACCTTGAGCTTATAGCGTCGGAGAATCTTGTTTCTCCTGCGGTTATGGCGGCGATGGGCTCGGTATTGACAAATAAATATGCAGAAGGATATCCTCATAAAAGGTATTACGGCGGTTGCCAAAACGTTGATATTGTTGAAGAGATAGCAATTAAAAGAGCGTGTGAGCTTTTTGGTGCGGAACACGCAAATGTACAGCCGCACTCCGGCGCACAGGCAAACCTTGCGGTTTACTTTGCCGTGCTGGAGCAGGGCGACACCGTAATGGGAATGAATTTGAGCGAGGGCGGACATCTTACGCACGGCAGTCCTGTCAACTTATCGGGCAAGTATTACAACTTTGTGTCATACGGTGTGGACAGTGAAACGCACATGATAGACTATGAGGCGGTAAGAAAACAGGCTCTTGAATGTAAACCGAAGCTCATTGTTTGCGGAGCAAGCGCTTATCCGAGAATAATAGATTTTAAAAGATTCAGAGAAATAGCCGATGAATGCGGAGCCTATCTTATGGTCGATATGGCTCATATTGCGGGACTTGTAGCCGCCGGCGTTCATCCGAATCCGGTTGAGTATGCTCATTTTGTTACAACTACAACTCATAAAACCCTGAGAGGCCCCAGAGGCGGCATGATTTTATGTAAAGAGGAGTTTGCCAAGCAGATAAACAAGGGTGTGTTCCCCGGTACGCAGGGAGGACCGCTCATGCATGTTATAGCGGCCAAGGCGGTTTGCTTAGGAGAAGCTTTAAAGCCGGAGTTTAAAACCTACGGTGAGAATATTGTCAAAAACAGCAAGGCACTTGCAAACGGCCTTCTTAAAAGAGGAGAGAAGCTGGTTTCCGGCGGTACGGATAACCATGTTATGCTTTTGGATTTGTCCGATAAAGAGATTACCGGCAAGGAGCTTGAAAGCAGACTTGATGATGTATATATCACCGTAAACAAGAATACAATACCCAATGAAAAAAGAAGCCCGTTTGTAACAAGCGGAATAAGAATCGGTACTGCCGCAGTAACAACCAGAGGCTTAAACGAAGCGGATATGGACAGAATAGCGGAGTTTATTGTGTTGGCGATAAATGATTTTGAAAACAGCGCAGATTATATAAGAAAAGGCGTAACGGAGATATGTGAAAAGTATCCGTTATATGAATAAACAGAGATTTAACGGCAGTATATAGCGAAAGCTCTATACTGCCGTTTGGTATATAAAGTCTACCTATGGGCATTATTTTAAAAATTTTTTAAAATGTAAAAATTTGAATGTTGATTTTATACTCTTGTTATTGAATTGAACAACGATATGTGTTATAATTTGAACGTATAGGTAAAAATTTCATCTTATAAAAAATGAATTTAATTAATCGGAGGAACAGAAATGAATACAGCATTGATTTTTGCGGGCGGCACAGGAACAAGAATGAACAGCAGAACCAAACCGAAGCAGTTTTTGGATTTGCACGGAAAAGCGATAATCATACACACGATAGAGTATTTTGAACATAACTCCGATATAGACGCTATCTGCGTGGTGTGTATCGAGGGATGGATAGATTACCTTAAAAAGCTTATCAAAAAAGAGGATTTTAAGAAGATAAAGTGGATAGTGCCGGGCGGAAACAGCGGTCAGGAATCTATTTACAACGGATTAAAAGCAATACATGACGATGATCAGACCGATGACGATACCGTAGTGCTTATACATGACGGCGTAAGGCCGCTCATAAATGACAAGCTCATAACCGATAATATAGAGTGTGTAAGGAAAAACGGCTCTGCCATTACAGTAAGCCCTGCTATTGAAACTATAATCAAAACTGACGAAAACCATATGATAACAGAAACTGTTGAAAGGCAAAAATGCTGTTTGGGTCGTGCGCCTCAGGGATTTTTCCTGAAGGATATATATGAGTGCCATTTAAAGGCCAATGCAATGGACAAGCATGATTTTGTGGATTCATCGTCAATGATGATATTCTTCGGGCATAAGCTGTATACCGTTGAGGGGCCTGCCGAAAATATAAAAATTACAACTCCCTCCGATTATTATGTGTTTAAATCCATAATGGAGGAGCGAGAGGCAAGGCAGATAATGGGCTTTTGATTATAAAAGAATAAAACCTTAGCGGCTTAATACTAATCGCTGATTAAAAAAGACAAGCAATGCAGTCAAAATTAGACAAAGCAAAGCTTTTATATTTGCAGGATATCGGGTGCAAAGCACACACCAAAGCCCCGTAATCGGTTGTTTAAAGAAACAATTAACTTATACTAATTCTCAATAAAACAGATTGACATCTGTTACGTTAAATTCCGCATAACTTTGTTGTCGTCCTCGGAATACGTCAGTATTCCTGCGTCCTCCGCCACGCTGAGCAAAATTTCCCGATAACACCTGTTTAAACCGTTTTAATGATAATTAGTATTAATCGCAAAATTGAGTTTGGAGCAGGGAATAAAGCTTTTGCTTTTTAAAAGCAAGCGTGCGACTTACAGGAGGACGCTGTCCGACTATGCCTAATCCTGCACAAATTATCTTTGCAAACACAAGTCTGCTTTTTTCGGCAATCAGCAATAAGCAATCTGCCTGCAATACTTTTAATAACTTTTAACAATTTAGAAAGGGGGACACGCCGTATATGAGCTTTAAAATTACAGCTGTAATGTATATCAACTCCGAAAAATCGCTTGAAAGCGCAATCGAAAATATGCTGGAAGCCTCCGGCTTAAACACTGCGCAAATTAAGCCGATAGTAATAGATTCGCTCTGTACTCAGGAAACACGTGAAATATGTGAAAAATACTTTGACTCAGATGCGGTCGTGCTCTCACAAAAGGATATAGGCATTTCAGCGGCTTATAACGCCGCCCTGCCATATATAGAGGGTGACTACGTACACTTTACGCTGTCATCTTCTTCATTTTCTCAGGGAACATATAAGAAGGCTATAGCAGTGGCGGAGAAGAACTCTGCGCCTGCCGTAAATATAGAGGCGGTAACCTATGATAATGAGGGCAAGGAGAAGATATACGGCAAGAGTATAGCAAAAAGCGGCTTTGTATCATTAAGGAACAGCTACACCTGCTGCCCGCTTTTAATAGGCTCGTATATTTTCAGTACATCACTGCTTGAGAATAAAGCGTTTGACGTAAGTATATACGATGAATCCACCATAAAGCTTGTGCTGGAGATTTTAAAGGAGCTTGATTTTAAAATCTTCAGATTGAAGGGACCGAGATATTACAGCACTCTTGCGCTTGAAAACGATGCCTCACTTTCATATATACAGTACGATAAGCGGTGGTACACGCAATCCGTAAGGAGCTTTTTGATACCGTTTATTACGGACAATATGTGCGTGCCGTGCCTTGACGCCACTGTATATTATCTGCTTATGGCAAAGTACAACTGCAACTATTTTGCCAACAACAAGTATATTTTGACAAGAGAGGAAACAGATTGCCTTTTTGATGCTTCCTGCGAACTTTTGTCATATATTGACAACTGCGTGTTTGAGCAGAGCAGTATAAACGGAATAAATCTGCCACGTTCGCTCCGTATTCTTATGATAGCCGGAAAGCTGACTTATCAAAGCGGAGTTTGCTCCAAAGAGAGCCACATATCGTCGTATCTGCGTGAAAATCACGGTAAGTTTAAGGAATACAACAAGCTTCTGCCGTTTGAGAGTAACAGACCTGAGCGGTTGTGCATACAGGCGATTAACTATGATGACGGACGGCTTATAATTGATGCGGCGTTTGAGAACTCGGTATATTTTAAAGAGGATAAGCTTGATATCAGCGGTGAATTTTTAAGCGGGAACGGCCGTATTACTGTTGAAAAGGGTACTGTATACCCGCTTTTAAAGTGCTTTGGCATATCCTATGCCAGAAAATACCCGGTGCGTATTACAGTACCGATAGACGAAAGTGCCGATACACAGAGCTTTGCCGTATACGATAACTCCTTTAATGCTGATTGTGTGTGCAAAGGAATGGCATTTGTAAGCGGTAAACCGGTTGAGAGTATAAAGACCGAATTGGGCGGCTTTAAGCCGGATAACAGGATATATTTTGATTTTATGCTGATAGCCTCAAGGTTAAACGGCGAGATAAAGAGTGATTACTGGGTATTTAAAAGAGGCATGACTCTTACTTATTGCAACGGGGTGTTTACCGTACAAAAAATGCGGAAATTAGGAAAATTTACGCATGAAATTAAGTTTTTGGCATCATTGACAAAGCGTATTTTTAAGCAGTCAACCGTTATAAAATCACTCGCTTTAAGAACGTTGTACTGGGTTATGCGCCCGGTATACGGCAGAAAACGAATATGGATAACCTGTGATAAGCTGTATAAGGGCGGAGATAACGGCGAGTATTTTTACAAATACTGCCTGTCAAAAAAGGACGGTGTAAACTGCTATTACATCGTCAACAGAAGTTCTGCCGATTATGAGAGGCTAAAAAGACAAGGGAAGAATATTCTGGCGGCAGATTCGGCAAAATGCAGAATACTTTCCTTATATGCCGAAAAGGTATTTGCAACTCATTCAAACATCATTACGTACTGCGGCTTTCCGAGATATGCCCAGCCGTATTTCAGGAGCTTGTTCAAGGCTGATGTTGTATGTATTCAGCATGGGCTTACCGTACAAAAGATTGCCGAATATCAAAACAGGCTGTTTGACAACACAAAGCTTTACTGCTGTGCTTCGCCGTATGAGGTGGCAAACCTTGAGCATCCGTATTACGATTACGACAGCTCCGCATTAAAATTAACGGGTCTTGCACGTTTTGACGGACTTAAAAGCGACCCGAAACGGCAGATATTGATAACTCCCACATGGCGCAGAAATGTGGTAAATGCGAGCATTGCGAGGATTAAAAAATCGTATAATGAGAACTTTAAAAACACGGACTACTTCAAAATATATAATGCGCTTATAAACGACCAACGGCTGATTGACTGCGCTAAGGCTAACAACTATAAGCTGATTTATCTGCTGCACCCTGCAATAAGCGCACAGATAGACGATTTCGATAAAAATGTAAATGTTGAGATAATACAGGCGTCAGGCAGTTTGAATTATGAAAAAATCCTAACGCAATCAGACTTAATGGTAACGGATTATTCGGGCGTTCAGTTTGATTTTGCATATCAGCGTAAGCCGATAATCTATTATCACCCGGACGCAATACCTCCACACTATGCAAGCTCCGGCTTGGAATATGATAAAATGGGCTTCGGCCCGATATGCAAAACACATGAGCAAATTATAAATACGCTCTGTGAGTATATTGAAAACGGCTGTAAAATCAGTGATGAATACATTGAAAGAGCAAATAAATTTTTTGCGTACAGTGATTTTAACAACTGCGAGCGTATTTACAATGAATGTATAAAGTAGAAAAAATAAGCCCCGCATCACATTTTTGTGATACGGGGACATTTTATGTAACTTCACTTCTTTACTCTTCACTTTTTCGCTTTTACTTATTACCTGCTTTGTCGGCACAGCCGACAAAGCATCACTCATCGCTTGTATTGATAATATCCAGCTTTTCAAGATCATAAGGCGTTTGCTGATATACAAAGTAATTGAGCCAGTTGGTAAATAAAAGCGTAGCATGGCTTCGCCATGTAAGCGGCGGTATTGCCGCAGGGTTGTCATCGGGAAAATAATTGACGGGAATTTTTGGCGAAAGACCCTTGTTTATATCTCTGAAGTATTCCATAGCCAGAGTGTTCCTGTCGTATTCGCAGTGACCCATAACAAAAACCTGTCTGCCGTCAACGTCTGTTATAATGGACGGCCCCGCAGTATTGCTTATGGCAAGTATACGAAGCTCCTTGTGTTGCTGAACGTCCTCTCTTGCAATGGTTGTGTACCTTGAATGAGGCATAAAGAACTTATCGTCAAAGCCCCTCATAAGAGGGTGATAGGTTTCAAGAATCGAGTGCTTATATACGCCGGACAGTTTATCCGAAAGCGTGTGCTTGGGTATGCCGTAATGATAGTAAAGTCCGGCCTGTGCGCCCCAGCATATATGCAGGGTAGAGCATACGTTGCGCTTGCTCCAGCGCATAATCTTACAAAGCTCCGTCCAATAATCCACATCTTCATATTCAAGCTGTTCAACAGGCGCACCCGTTATAATCATACCGTCGTATTTGTTGCTCTTAATTTCATCGAATGTCTTATAAAATGTTGTTAAATGGTGAGGCGACGTGTTTTTTGAGATATGCGTCGCCATTTGCAAAAGCTCTATGTCTACCTGTAGAGGACTGTTGCCCAACAGCCGCAAAAGCTGAGTTTCAGTTTCCACCTTTGTGGGCATAAGATTAAGTATGATTATTTTCAGCGGTCTTATGTCCTGTGATACGGCTCTCTCATGCGACATTATAAATATATTCTCCGTCTGCAAAATCTTTTTTGCCGGCAGATCGTTTTGTATTCGTATAGGCACAGTATCTCTCCTTCCTCAAAAATAATGCTATATGTGAGCGAATATCAATACGCCTTGCCCCAATATACCATACGCAGGCCTTCGGTTTTACCGCAGCATACACACTTACAGCCCACCTGCTCCTGCTCGAAAGGTATACATCTTGACGATAACCCGGCGTCGTTTTTAATCTGCTCTTCGCAGGCAAGGTCGCCGCACCACATAGCCTTTATAAGTCCCGGCTTTGTATCGGCAAGCTCTTTAAGCTCATCCATATCCTGTGCGGTATAGGTCATTTGCGCTCTGCGCTCGTAGGCCTTGTCATACATACCCTTTCTTACCGCCTCCAAAAGCTCCGGCAAACGCTGAGAAAGCTCATCGAGCGGCACAAAAGTTTTTTCTCTGTTGTCGCGTCTTACTATTACACACTGATTTTTTTCTATATCCTTGGGGCCTATCTCAAGTCTGAGCGGTACGCCCTTCATCTCATACTGTGCAAACTTCCAGCCCGGACTTTGGTCGGAGGAGTCCGTCTTTACACGGAAATTCTTTTTAAGCTCCGCCTCAATTTCCGCAGCTTTTTCAAGCACACCCGGCTTATGCTGTGCTACAGGTACGATTATTACCTGTATCGGAGCAATGGCCGGCGGAAGAACAAGGCCGTTGTCATCGCCGTGAGTCATTATAATACCGCCGATGATACGTGTAGACATACCCCATGACGTCTGATGAGGATATTGTGTTTTATTCTCCTTGTCCTGGAATGTTACGTCAAAAGCTCTTGCAAAGCCGTCGCCGAAATAATGGCTTGTACCCGATTGCAATGCTTTGCCGTCATGCATGAGCGCTTCTATGGTGTAGGTAGCCTCTGCGCCGGCAAATTTTTCTTTATCTGTCTTTCTGCCCTTTATAACCGGGATAGCGAGGTCGTTTTCACAGAAGTCCGCATAAACCTTGAGCATCTGCTCGGTTTCCTGCATTGCCTCCTCGGCGGTGGCGTGCATTGTGTGTCCCTCCTGCCAATGGAACTCAACGGAACGCAGGAACGGTCTTGTGGTCTTTTCCCAGCGAACAACGGAACACCACTGGTTATACAGCTTAGGCAAATCTCTCCATGAATGTATAACGTTGGCGTAATGGTCGCAAAACAGCGTTTCCGATGTGGGGCGCACGCACAGTCTTTCCTGAAGCTTTTCGTTTCCTCCGTGTGTTACCCATGCAACCTCCGGAGCAAAGCCCTCTACGTGATCCTTCTCCTTTTGAAGCAGACTTTCCGGTATAAACAGCGGCATAGCCACGTTTTCATGTCCCAGCTCTTTAAATCTGCCGTCAAGAATTTTTTGTATATTCTCCCATATGGCATAGCCGTAGGGCTCTATTATCATACAGCCTCTTACGCTTGAATAATCCATAAGCTCTGCTTTTTTTACAATGTCCGTATACCATTTGGCAAAATCTTCATCCATTGAGGTAATTGCCTCAACCATTTTCTTTTGCTCTGCCATATTATCCTCTGCCTTTCAAAATTTATATTATAAACGATTAAAAATAGCCCGTAGCCATACCTAATCAGTATACTACACTTTTGCTTTTTTTTCAATAAAAAAATGAATAATTGTTGCAACAATACACAGACAGACCAACGCTCAACCGATACAGCTGTTTTAAATGTATTGCGAATCATTGAACATTCTGTATAATTTGACCCGAAATGCTTGATTTTTGGCCGCCTGTGCAGTAAAATTATTATATATGCACATATGAAGAATCAGATAAAAAAATAGATATTCAGCCGTAAATCAGGAGGTATTAATTATGAGTGAGAATATAAACAGAACAGATACCGAATTAGAAAATGAAGTTGAACAGCAGCCTGCCGAAGCAGTGCAGGAGATAGAAAATACCGATACCGGGATAGAAAAAGACAAACAGCAGCTTAAAAGGGAAAAAAGGCTTGCAAAGGCGGAGGAAAAGGCAAAAGCTCTTGCAAAAAGAAAAAGGAGAAAAATCTTTATTATAACGCTGGTATGTGTTTTGGCTGTACTTATAGGTGTAACAGCATGGCAGATGTCGCTTGACAGAGAACACCCTGCGGCTTTTTTAAAGTCTTGGCTGTATAACGGTAAGCCAACAACTGAGGAGACTGAGAGGGTGAGCAAGTATATAAGCGAAGCCTATAAGATGTTCGATGATGAAAAGTACGATGACATGATAGCATCAATGAACAAGGCGCTTAAGCTTGATCCGAATAATGCCGAGGCATATTTGCTGAGAGGATATGCATATACCTGTAAATTTGATTTTGACGCTTCTCTTGCCGACTACGAAAAATCTCTTAGCCTTGCGCCCGACAATTATATGGTGCTTGAGGCGCTTGGAGATTTCTATTTCAACACTCAGGAGTATAAAAAATCCGAGGAATACTACAGCAAAAGCATTGAGAATACGCCTGAAGGGGGAAGCAGTAAGCAGGCTGTTGAAAAGCGGATTATGGCTGTAATGGAGGACGGCAGATACGACGATGCCATTGCATATTGCGAGGATATATACAGCAAAGACAGCACCGACGTTGTTGCAGTTGCTACAATGGGTGACTGCTACTCAAAATTAAATGATTATGAAAAAGCGCTTGAATATTATACAAAGGCACTTGAAAACTGCCAGAACAAGAGTGATACAAAAAATATGCTGAAGGTGTATCTCTCTTTGGGTACGTGCTATACGCAGACAGAGGACTATGAGCTTGCCATACAATATCTTACAGAGTATATTTCAGAGGCAAAGCCTGCATCACTCAGCGCATATTACAATAGAGGCATAGCATATTTTAACAGGAAGGATTACAATAATACAATAAAAGATATGACCGTTACGATTGAAAATAAGTATGAGGTCGTATCGTCAAGCCTTTATAGGGGGCTTTCCTATAAGATGCTTATAAAATACGAAAACGCAATAAACGATATGCTGGTATATTTGGACTCAAATCCCGATGCGAGTGAGTATTACATAGATATGGGCAATATGTATGTAGGTACGGGTAATACCGAAGAGGCGGAAAAATGGTATAAAAAGAGTATAGATAATAATGTAAATGTGGACGAAGCTTCATACTCCATAGCATTTTTGTATTTCCATAACAATGATTTTAAATCTGCAGTGCAGTATTTTACATGGTGTATAGAAAAGAATTACAACAAAAACTATTCCGTATTTAACAGGGGAATGAGCTACTATATGCTTAGCGAATTTGAAAAGGCACGTGCGGATTTACAGGCTACGCTGGAATCCGACGCAGAGAAGGAAATGAAGGAAAACGCCAGAACGATAATCGGATATATAGACGAATTTCTGGAAAGCGTAAAAGAACAAACTGCATAATAATACGGAACATTCACCGAAAAATAAGCGTCTGTAGACCCAGGTACATACTTAAAGCTATAGAAGGGACATTAAAGAATGACAGTTTACAAGAGGAGTATTTTTTTCAGAATTATTGTTTTTGCGTTGACACTTACATCGTCTTTGGCGATAATGAACGGATGCGGCAAACCTGAAAATGATACACATGAAACAAGCGTTGCAGCCGTCAAGAAGATGGCTGATAAAGCGGTTCGCATGAAGAATAACAAAACAATGTATGATATTACCGGGCTTATGCCGAATATGCCGGATATGGTTCTTACCGATTACGGTGCGTCCGGCAATAATACCGTAATGCTGTTGTATGTTGATTCCGTTGAGCAAAAAGGCGGTATTTATTCTTTTACTGTTTTGGAGCTGAATGTTACAGACGGAAGTATTAAAACAATAGCCGAAAATTTAAAAACCGAAAAAAGCTATGTCGAAGATAAGAATAAACAGCTTTATTTTGTAAGCCTCAATCCGCTGGTAATAATAGATTATCATGATGCAACCATATATTACACCGAGCAGGATAAAGTCTATAGGGCAGAGGTAGACATTCCGCAGGAAACAGCTCCGGCACTTGTGGATGCAGTTATGACCCCTAAGGGTATAATATGTATTAATATAAAGGGCACAGTGTATATGGTATATCAGAACGTTGAGCCGAAAGAAACATTTACAAATACGTGGCGAATGTGGGAACCGCTGTCAAACTATAAGGTCACATCAATCGAGCAATGTCTGGACGAATATATTATTGTAGGATTAACTCAAATGAACGGCGATCCGAATATTGACCTGCACGCAAAGTTAGATCTTGATAAAGAATATGTGGAAGAGTTTTATTCCACACCTAAAAACGAGGCGGAGCAAATTTACTGTGTAAATAATGACTACTATATTTCAAATGACAATGACAGCGGCAGTAACGAGTTGGCAATAACCTTGAGAAACGGCAAACAGTATAAATCTGAATTAAAAGACGGTGATTTGTTTGTAAATGTCTTTAAAACCAATGCGAAATCAATATCTATGAGTGATTTTGCTTATAACGCCGAAAGCTTGTATTTTAAATCCTCCACCCTCAGCACGAACAGTAAAACGGAAAAGGAAAGCTTTTACCTGTGGGATATAAGCGATCAGCTTCCGGTTGATGCGCCGGAGAGTGAGCATACCGAGTGCAGATTTATTTACGCAACCGACAGAGATGTGCAGGAATTGGAAAAGATTATCGAGGATAAGTACGGCATCATAATAAACACAGGTGACGAAGTGACACATGATGTTGAACCGTATGAAGTTGAGGTAGAAAACGATAATATGTTAAAATATGAAATGCTTAAAAAATTAGATGAGGTTTTAAGCACATATCCCAAGGGTTTTTTTAAACAGCTTACCGGTAACGGCGGCATTATGAAGATTAATTTAGTCAGGTCTTTGAGGAACAACTCGGATGAAGGGGTGCCAGACGCAGCGGGACTTACAAGCCGTGATACCTTGACCCTCCACTTTGCGATTGGCAGCACAGATAAAAGAACCATTTATCATGAAATAACTCACCTTATTTATTCTTATTTTGAGGACAGTGGAGTTATATTTGATTTTCTTAATGAATTTCAGGAGGCAAATCCATCTGATTTTACCTACTCTTTTTCGTACAATGAGTCAGAAATAAGTGAAAAGTATACTCAGCTTGACCCTGACAGCTATGAGAATAATGACAATATATATTTTATCAACTCCTACAGTAAAACGTATCAAACTGAAGATGTGGCCGAACTTATGGCTTATTTGCTTGGCGATGATACCACACCTGAGTATTATTCGAGCAAGCACTTACAGGAGAAATGTAAGATATTTTTCAAGTATATTCGCAATAATTTTGATGTATCAGACTGGAAAGAAAAAACGATATGGGAAGCCAGACTGGCAAATGCGGCAAAGTAATATATAATGCTAAACAAGCGGCTTGTGCAATTTGCGCAAGCCGCTTGTTTTTCTTGTTATACTGATTTTTGAAAACACGCTTTAATAAAAATATCATCGTAAAATTTTGCAAAGATAGGCTCATACGACCGGCATCCGTTTGCACGTCACTGAGAAGCTCCGCACCCATGCAGCACACTTACTATACGCAAACAATAACTTTTCTATCTGCGAGTGACTACATATGCAAGCAGAATTGCTACTCATTTTAATAGCGGCTATGCAGCTTTGGTGTGCGCCTTGCAACTTACATCCGACAAATACAACAACGAAGCCGTAAGGGATTTTTCACAATTAGTATTAATCTGAAAAATCCTTTGCATTAAGCCCCTTAAGTATCATATGAGCGCACATATACACATTGCCGCCGCCGAGAGTAATAACCAAATCACCGCTCTCGGCATTTTTACAAATGTAATCTGATATCTCTTCAAAAGTGTTGAACCACACACTGCCGTCTACCTTATCTGCAAGATCCTTTGCATAGATATTGTATGTGTTTTGTTCACGCACGGCAAGTATTTCGGATATCACTACCTTGTCGGGTATGGATAAAACTCTGGCAAAATCATCTAAAAGCATGGCGGTACGTGAATACGTGTGGGGCTGAAATACCGCCCAAACCCGCTTAAATCCCATATTCATGGCGGCTGTAAGCGTAGCTTCAAGCTCGGTGGGATGATGAGCAAAATCATCGGCAACAGTAATGCCGCACGGCTTTCCGAGTATTTCAAATCTTCTGTGTACGCCAGTAAATTTATGCAGATTTTCGGCTATTTCCTTAGGTGTTGCGCCGAGGAAATGCGCAGTTGCGGCTGCTGCAAGTGCATTTGCAACATTATGCTTACCGGGTACAACAAGAGAAATTGTCGTCAGCTTCTCGCCCTTATACATGAGGTCAAAGCATTCGTGAACCTCTTCATCAGCACGCATATTTGCGGCATAGTATGTGTTGTGTTCTCCAAATCCAAACGTAATTTTTTCAATATTTACATCGTTTACCGCATCTATGGTGTTCTTATCGTCACCGTTTATAACAAGCAGGTTTTTTGTCTGCTTGGCAAATTTGTTAAAGGAGCGTTTTATGTTCTCCAGCGTACCGAAATAATCCAAATGGTCGGCGTCTATATTGAGTATAAGCGATATAGCAGGCGTAAGCTGCAGGAACGTATCTACATACTCGCAAGCTTCGCATACGATAATATCCGATTGACCCACATAGCTGTTGCCGCCGATGTAGGGCAGTTTTCCTCCGATAATGGCGGACGGCTCAAAGCCGCTTCCGATAAGTATTTGAGAGAGCATAGCCGTAGTTGTGGTTTTTCCGTGTGTGCCGGAAACCGCTATGGAGCGGTTATATCTTCTTGTAACAACACCCAGCATAACTGAGCGCTCTACAGTCGGTATGCCTTTTTCATGGGCAGATATAAGCTCCGGATTATCTGCCTTTACGGCGGCGGTGTACACAACAAGGTCTACATCGTCCTGTATGTTTTCCTTTTTATGCCCCATATAAACGGGGATATTGTACGATTTTATCCTGTCAAGAGTATCGGATTCGTTTATATCCGAGCCGGTAAGCTCGAAGCCCTCGCTCATAAGTATCTCTGCAAGCGGACACATACCGGAGCCGCCTATACCGATAAAATGTATTTTTTTAACATTTTCCAAAATACTGTCTGTTTTCACGTTAAAACACTCCTAAAACATAAAGCGTGCGAATTTTTCGCTCATCACCATATAAAAACGTTGCCCGTTGTATGTTGGTGAGGCATTCAGCATTTATATAATATATTCATAAATTTTAAAATTGTTCTCAATCGGCTGAGCCAAAGTATATTTTAGTATATTATACAAATAAATGCAAGAGGTTTTATACTAAAACTTACGCAAAACACTTAAAAAACCGTTAGGGATTTGAGTCCGGCAGAGTTTTTATTAGAATAAGTACATAACGCTTGTTTCTGGCGTTGAGCTGATAACTGCACTCGCCCGGATTCAGGTTTATTGATGAATCCGTTTGAGTTATTGTAACGGTATTTTCCGAAAGTGAAATACCTCCGGTGGTTCCTTTAGCCGTTGCCATTCCCGAATATATTATATTAATCTCGCTTGAATTAACCTTGCACAGCGGTTCGTTAAGACAATAGCATATAACCGCCTTTGGAGTGAATGTAAACTCTATATCCTGCGTACCGCTGCCGGAGCCTAAGTACTGATGTACCGTTACCTGATTTTTTAAAAGCTGTTTTTCCTCTGTGGATATATGTACGGAGGTATCTGCTATATGATTGCCGAGTACGCTGTCGATGATATTGTTGTCATTAATAAAGTCTATTCTCTGCGGTTTATCGGTTTCCGTCCATGATGACAAATGAAGATTTGCCGTTGTGTTTGTGCTTCCCATTTTACTCTTCCTCCTTTAAATTGTCAATTTGATACCAAGTAAGGTCTGCTTCGTCAAGTTCCTGCCATGTTTTATTGCGTGCTTCAAGTCCGAGCCAGTTTATTTCATTCAAAAAAACGTACAGCTCAAGATGTGCCGGCATTAGCTGTGACAGCTGAGAGAGAATCCACGCTCTTTGAGTGCTGCTGTAAATGTGACCGTTGCCTGTAACAGTCAGTACCTCCATATTCTTTTGTTCATATATGTTAAAATGCGTTAATCCGCATGAAGTAAGTACTTTTGCCATACTGCTCACGGTATGGTCCGAAGGCGTTATGCACAGTCTGTTTAAGAGTATAGTCCGTCTGTCATCGGTACTCAAGTCATACATCTCTCTGCCGTATAGCTTTTCGTTGCGTGTAAGCCCGAAATCCTGAGCCGTAACTATAAACATTTCACGTTTGAGCAGGTCGATTTCAGCCTCTATTCTGTCTATTTCATCTGCGTAGGTCATCAGCTCTGCCGAGAGCGGAGTATTTGGCTCAACGCTGTAAAAGCCCGTTGCCTCAAGCGTGCGCTTTAATGTGTCAAAGCTACTCATACTTCTTACCTCCGCAATCAATCATTCAGCTGATGAACGTTAAATTCCGCCAGCGAGAGCATTTCATCCGGGTCTGCGGGCAAATCTATGGAATCCATTGATTTAAATATGTAATTTCTAACGCCGTCGATTTTTTCTATTACCGCACCGATATCGGAAAGATAAATGCTTTGCCCAACGCCCATTCGTGAGAACTTGTCAAGCACGGCGCTTCTCACACGATCCTTTACCTCGTTAAAGCTGTATCCATCCTCAACGGCAATATAAACGTTTGACGGGTAGACAAAGTAAGAGGGGCTTTTTACGGTGGCGTCAACATTTATCTCTCTAAGCTCGTCTATTTCAGCCTGTATTTGAGCTATAGTCTGACTGTCAAGCAGACATCCGTCACCTGCAACGTAAATATCCACCTTGCCGCGAGTGTTATTCGGTCTGGGTACGACGCTTGCAGAGTAAACTCCGTTGT
>CADBRB010000114.1 GCA_902796955.1 uncultured Ruminococcus sp. | reverse complement strand
TTGTCGGCTCTCGGATATGTTGCGGGGCAAATCGGCTGGGGCGCACGCATTGACCTGACATATAGGCATGATAAGAACTATTGCGGAACAGGGGCTTTTCGCCGTGACCGAGGAATAACTGGTTTTTCCTATCTGTTTGATGATATTTGTCAAGTTTATCCGCTTGACATGACAAGACTGAACAATCCGGAGCGCAGACTTGCCGTATCAGCTACAAACCTTTTGACCGGTGAAGTAGAGTATTTTGAAAAAGACAGCTCTGATATTTTCAAAGCCGTGCAAGCTTCGGCAAGCGTACCGTATGTTACAAAACCGGTTATGATTGACGGCGTTCCGTATCTTGACGGTGGTCGTGCAGAAAAAATCCCTCTGCGCTGGGCAAAAACGAGCGGAGAAAATAAAATCGTTGTTGTACGCACACGTGAGCCCCAATACCGCAGAAAGCCCGGCACTCCGAAAATCACGCACTTAATCTATCGTAAATACCCGAATTTTGTAAAAGCGCTTGAAACAACAAACGAAGATTTCAACCGCACTGCCGATATGCTTGACAGTAAGTCGGCTGATGGTGAGGTATTTGTTATTGCGCCTTCAGAGCCGGTAACCGTTACAAGGTTTGACGGAGATATGGAAAACCTCGGCCGGCTTTACTGGCTCGGCTATCACGACATGGCGCACCGACATGAGGATTTATTAAAATACCTTGAAATCACTCAATAACACAAAAAGGAGCATATTATCATGAAAGCGGCGATACTGAACGGATATAGCAAGAGTGAATATAAAATTATTGTAAAGGATATACCTGTACCGGAAATAAATGCAAATGAGATTCTTGTAAAGATTTATACCGCAGGCGTGAACCCACTTGACAATATGATTGTAAAAGGCGAAGTTAAAATGATTGTTCCATATAAGTTTCCTCTTGTAATGGGAAATGAATTTGTCGGAATTATCGAAAAGACCGGAGCTAACGTAAAAAAGCTCGCTGTTGGCGAACGGGTATACGGAAGAATGCCCCTAAATAAAATCGGAGCATTTGCAGAGTACGCCGCTGTTGATTATCGAGCTGTTGCAAAAGTACCGGAATATCTTTCAGATGAAGAAGCCGCCTGTGTACCGCTGACTGCGCTGACGGCTTTGCAGGCTCTTAATCTTATGAATCCTAAAAGCGGTGAAACAATTTTTATTTCCGGCGGTACAGGAAGCCTTGGTGCAATGGCAATTCCCGTTGCAAAAAGCTTTGGGCTTAGAATTATTACTAACGGCAGTGCCGAAAATGCAGAGCGTGTGCTTGCTCTTGGAGCAGACAGCTTTATTGATTACAGAAAAGAAGATTATGCAACTGTTATTTCAAACGTCGATTATGTACTTGACACACTCGGCGACAGGGAAATCCCAAGGGAATTCTCCATATTAAAGGATGGCGGCAAGCTTGTTTCTCTGTGTGGTATGCCAAACGGAGAATTTGCCGTTCGTGCAGGACTATCCGCTTTCAAACGCATACTTTTCAAGTTTGCCGGCAGAAAATACGATAAGATGGCATCTGCAAAGAATCAACACTATTACTTTGTCTTTGTGCATGAAGACGGTACCGGATTGGAGCGTATATCGGAAATATTCGCTGACAAGTATATCAATGCTTCTGTTGATGAAGTGTTCTCGCTTGACGACGTAAACAAGGCTCTTAATAAAGTGGCTGCGGGAAAATCAAAAGGCAAGACCGTTTTGCGGATTTCCGAATAAATCTTTCTCATTTAAACAAATCATCCTTTTGCAGTGCATCAACATCATCAGATTAAAGGTTGCTTTTTCAATATTCTTGTCATTTGCCGATTATGCAATATTGTCATATTACAAAATTGTGTCACAGTATAAAGCAAATCGCACCGCAAAGTAATTATTGGAATTTAGAATTAAGTAACACTTTTTGCAAAATGGTTACTTAATCAACCTTTATGCAAAAATCAGCCGTTGAATTTACTGAAGTTTATTATATAATAAGCGTAAAAGAAACCATCGTTTCATAATTTAAAAGGAGGAAACAAATATGACAAACGTAAAGCTTAACAATGGTCTTGAATGCCCCGTAATAGGTATAGGTACATTCACACTCTCCCCCGCAGAGGCTGAAAACAGTGTGTGTGAGGCACTGAAAATGGGCTACACCCTTATTGATACTGCAAACGCTTATGTAAACGAGCGTGCAGTCGGACGGGGAATTAAGAAAAGCGGCGTAAAACGTGAGGATATATTCCTTTCAACCAAGCTTTGGCCGAGTGAGTACGAAAATCCGAATGCAGTTGACGAAACGCTTGAAAGGCTCGGCGTGGACTACGTCGACCTGCTCTACATCCACCAGCCGGCAGGCAACTGGCTTGCAGGGTATCGTCAGCTTGAAAAAGCATACAAGGACGGCAAAGCTAAATCTATAGGTATCTCTAATTTTGAAGGAAAATATATTGCCGAGCTTGAAACAAAATGGGAGATTCCACCTCAGTTTATACAGGTAGAGGCGCACCCGTATTTCACTCAGAAGGAGCTTCGTATAACGCTTGACAAATACGGCATTAAGCTTATGAGCTGGTACCCGCTCGGTCACGGCGACAGATCGCTCATGAACGAACCGATATTTGCGGAGCTTGGTAAAAAATACAACAAAACGCCTGCTCAGGTGATTCTCAGATGGCATACTCAAATGGGCTTTGTAGTTATTCCAGGCAGTAAAAATGTTGACCATATTCGAGATAATTTCGACATACTCGACTTTGCATTGACGGACGATGAAATGGCAAAGATTGCAAAGCTTGACAAAGATGTTCGCTACTATCACCGCACCGACGCACAGCTTGAGCAGTTTGCCGCATGGCACCCCGCATTTGAAAAAGAATAAATTTGATTTAAGCCTTGTATTCTTGCGTAAGTATTACAAACGATAGCTTGAAATCCAACTTGCAGAGTGATACAATGCAACTATGGTTACTTATATACAGTTCAAAAAGGAATGTTAAATGGTATGATTTTAAAAGGATACGAAGATTTACGTGTTATAAAAACAATTACCGGAATTAAAGCGGCTTTTGAAAGCCTGATTTGCGAAAAAAGCTATAGCAAAATTACGGTAAAGGAGCTCTGTGACAGAGCAAAAATCAACAAAAAGACATTTTATTCCTATTATGAAACGCTTGACGCTCTGCTTGAAGAGCTTCAGGTAGAGTTGTCATCCGGGTATATAGATCGAATTAAGAATTATTCTCTTCCGGATGAGCTTGATAAGGTTAATCGAGAGTTCTTTGTTTTTTCTGCAGAACAGGGACTTGCATATGAAAAAATCACCTGCAGCAACAGCTATAATGCTGTACGCAACAATATGATTGAAAACGTCAACGATGCCGGATGGGGCAAATCAAAAGAATATCTGCAGCTTTCTGATTACGAGAAAAAGCTGCTGATGAGCTTTGTAAACGGTGCTGTTCTTTCAGCATACAGGCAATGGATTGACGACGGGAAAGCAATACCGCTCGATGATGTAATTGACATGACAAACCGTCTGGTACTGAGTGGTGTGAACGGATTTTTTGAGCATAATCACTAAGTATGAATAAAATACTAAAACGAGCTGCTGATATAATCAGCAGCTCGCAGTTTTTATCACAAAGCTTCGGCAAGCTTCTTTATTTCGTTCAAATAGTCCTCATCATGGTTAGTGATTATTCCAGAGCCCTCTAATCCCAGATAGTCGAGGAAATCACCGTCATATGAAAACCTTGCACCGTCGTACATATTCGGGTCCCCGGAGCTTAAAAACATTGCAACCTTTCGGAGGCTTTCGGGTGCATTAGGATACAGCACCGAATAGAACCGGTCAATAACACATTTCAGCTGACCGCTTAAACCGTGATAATAGATTGGCGAAGCGAGTACAAGCATATTTGTATCTCTGAGGCAGGCATAAATCTCCTGCATTTCATCCTTTTGAATACAGTTGCCCTTGCCTTTTCCGTGACAGTATTCGCAAGCAATGCAACCGCCGATATTCATACGGCAGACATTAAAGACCGTGACCTCATGCCCTGTTTTTTCGGCAGTTTCCTTAAACATTGCTATCATTTTCGATGTGTCACCATGTTGGTGCGGGCTACCGTTTAAGATTAGTATCTTCATCGTGCTATCCTCATTTACTTAATATCTGTTGTGTTTACCTCGCTTGCGTGAAGATTTTTTATTGCATATATTTCTTGAAAAACTCCGCAAGCTTGTCAAACGGGATTGCATTATTCTTACCGCCGTCATACAAATCTGTATGTGATGCACCGGGTATTATCAGAAGCTCCTTGTTATCGGCATATTTGCTGTCTTTTACCATATTTGCATATGCGTCACGTCCAAAATAACAGGAATGTGCCGCATCTCCGTGCATTACCATTACCGCACTGCGGATTTCGTTACTGTACTGAAGTATCGGCTGGTTGATAAAGGATTCACAACCGATGACATTCCAGCCGCCGTTTGAGTTAAGTGAGCGAGTGTGATATCCGCGCTCAGTTTTATAGTAATCATAATAATCCTTTACAAAATACGGCGCATCTTCCGGCAACGGATCTATCACGCCACCGCCGAGCTTGTATTCGCCGGCTTGCAGGTCTGCAATTCTTTGTGCGCACATGGCCTCTTTCTTTGCATAACGGGCTTCCTCGCTGTCCTCACTGTCAAAGTAGCGCTTTGCATTTACTCTTGTCATGTCATACATTGTAGATGCAACAGTCGCCTTAACACGTGTATCCAATGCCGCCGCATTGAGCGCCATGCCGCCCCAGCCGCAGATGCCGATAATTCCTATGCGGTTTGCATCTACCTTTTCGCATAAGGACAGAAAATCAACAGCCGCCATAAAGTCCTCAGTGTTTATATCCGGCGACGCCATATATCTTGGATTGCCGCCACTCTCGCCTGTAAAGGACGGATCAAATGCAAGCGAAATAAAGCCACGCTCCGCCATTGTCTGCGCATAAAGGCCTGAACACTGCTCCTTAACTGCGCCAAAAGGACCGCAAACAGCGATTGCCGGCAGCTTTCCCTCTGCACCGTTCGGCATATACATATCCGCCGCAAGTGTAATGCCATAGCGATTGACAAATGTTACCTTGCAGTGATTTACATTATCACTTTTAGGAAAAGTTTTGTCCCATTCTTTTGTTAAGTTAAGTTCTTCTTTGATAATCATTTTTGTTCCTCTCTTTCATTTCTTTTTCGGTTTTATATATGATTGTATCTATTCTATCCACTTTTCTCTGGCTCTCGTGCAGTTCTTCCATAAGGGAACATCTTCGTTTGCGCAGAGCTGTTTTTAATTCTTCAAGCCGACCCGCTTCATATAATCTCTTTTCATCTTCACTCTGAAGCAGATCCGAAAGCTTTGCCGCTTCCATATGTCAGCCCCCTTTTCACTTTATGTTCATTATATCATCTTGACAACCAGTACGCTAATGGTTATAATGAATATCATGATATAAAAAAATTGAATATCAGGAGGAGTAAATGGAGCTTAGAACACTTAGATATTTTTTGGCGGTTGCCAGAGAAGAAAACATGACAAGAGCGGCAAGTATCCTGCACGTTACCCAGCCTACTCTTTCAAAAGCATTACGTGCGCTTGAAGACGAGCTTGGAAAAAAGCTTTTTGAGCGGCACAGCTTTTCCATATCGCTTACCGATGAGGGCGTATTATTGCGTAACAGAGCCGAAGACCTTTTGGCTATGGCGGATAAAATAGAAGCTGAGTTTTTATCGCTTCACGATATTTCAGGCGGTGAGTTGTATCTCGGTCTTGCGGAATCGTATCAGATACGCTACCTTGCAAGATGCATAAAGGAGCTTAAAACAGCATACCCATATTTGCGATATCATATAACAAGCGGCGATACCGAACAGGTTACGGAACGGCTTGACAAGGGGCTGTTGGATTTTACCGTGCTTTGTGATACTCCGGACATTCGTAAATACAATTACATCCAATTCCCCGAAGCTGACGTATGGGGCTTGGTTATGCCTGAAGACATGAAGCTTGCAAAAAAAGAATACATTACCGTAGATGACCTTATCGGTCTTCCTCTCTTCACCTCTGAGCAGGGCTGGAAAAATGACATTGGCAGATGGTGCGGCGAACGGCTTGGCGAGCTTTCGCTTGAAGGTTCTTTCAGGCTTGCATACAACGGCTCGTTATTTGTAAAGGAAGGACTTGGCTGTCTGCTCACATTAAAGAATCTTATAAATACATCGCTTGAAAGCGGACTTGTTTTTCGTCCTCTTTTGCCTAAGCTTGAAACAAAACTGTTTTTGATTTGGAACAAGTTTCAAGCCTTCACACCTATTGCGGAGCGCTTTCTTTCTCAGGTAAACAGAAGCTTTACGAAAAATCCAAACAATGTATAAAACAATAAGCAGGCTGTCATTTTATCAACTTTGGCAAGCATTTGTAAAAGCGTCAGGCTCTATCGGCTTGACTTACTTTTACTTTTTTGATAGAATGATTTTCAATTTATAAATTAGGCAACACAAAGTAATACTTAACAGAAAGATGATGATTTTATGTACAAAGAAGAAAAAAAGGTTGAATATCTGGAGCTTATATACGACCTGATATTTGTTTATATCATCGGCAGGAACAATTCGCTCCTGCACAATATTGAAAACGGGTTTGTAAGTACAACCGTATTCCTGGCGTATGTGCTTAGCGGACTTGCAATCATACAGATATGGTGTTTTTCCACATTCTATACGAATATGCACGGAAAAAACAGTGTGCGTGATCACGTTTTTATGTTTGTGAATATGTATCTGCTCTATTACATCGGTGAGGGTACACGAGTTCATTGGGAAAGCTATCAAATGCAGTACCACATTGCGTGGGCTCTGATTCTTTGTAATATTGCAATTCAATATATAATTGAATACCGCCGGCATAAGGATGAGCCGGATATAATAAACACAATCAAAGGCTTACTTATTGCACTTATCGGCGAAGCGGCAATAATCATTGTCGCCATACCCGTATTCCGTTATACCGATGTTCAGCTTGCGGGAATTGCCGTTCTGTACGGTATTGCGGCTACTTCGGCATTTTCAAACAAATCAAAAGGTGACCGAATAGATTTCAATCATCTGACCGAACGTGCAATGCTCTACGTCGTGTTTACCTTCGGTGAAATGATTATTGCAATAGCGTCATATTTTGAGGGCGGTTTCAGCTTCTCTTCAATCTATTTTTCCGGGATGTGCTTTACTATCGTTGTAGGTTTGTTCCTTTGTTATGAGCTGCTCTACAACCGTATTATCGACCGTGAAATGAAAACTACGGGAATGGGATATATGTTTATACATATTTTTCTTATTTTTGCAATGAACAATATTACAACATCTCTCGAATTTATGAGGAATGATGAGGTATTGCTGATGTCTAAAATAACGCTTCTGATTGTTTCGTTTCTGCTTTTATTCGGCTGTATGTTCGCACTGCTTATTTTTGCAAAACCGGAAATGAAAAAATGCCGACGTTTCCTTATTCCGGTCATCGGCATTTCACTGCTTTTTACTGTTATGATGTTCGCGTTCCGTTCTCAGATGTACATAAATATTCTTATAAGTGTACTCTATGTCTTTTCGGTATTTGCTATGCTGTTTAGGTACAGCAGGCAGAAGCAGACAATATCTCTTAACAGTCAAAACAACCATTGATTATTGAAGCGACTTACAAAAGGCTGTGGAGCAGAATATTAAAACTACAGATTGTTAAGATGCGAGGAGCTGTCAGGTTTTGCACCGATATTAAAATAT